>CAZHEZ010000062.1:0-34952 GCA_964531315.1 uncultured Candidatus Obscuribacterales bacterium
GACCGTCTTTCAGTTTTACTACTTCGCCAATCTCCGCAGCACAACCGACATTGACCGATTTGGATATGCTCGGATTCCAGAGCAGTACGCCGAATTTGCGATCGCTTTCCAGCACTGTATTAATCATCAGACGGTAGCGGTCTTCAAATATGTGCAACGGCAGTGGTCGCCCGGGGAACAACACTACCTCTGGCAAAGGGAAAAGTGGTAACTCGCAAAGCGAGACTGAATAAGGTGAAGCCATTAAATTATGATTGGACCGATTGATTGCAAAACTTGGCAGTTCCTACAATCTATCCTACTCTGAAGACACCATTAATACCTTAGTGCGGTTCTCCGGCTGCCTGCTTGGCAGTCGCACCAGAGCCCTGAGAGGCGTCGCCTGCATGATTCGCCGATTGGGCAGGCAAAAGATATTTTTCTACAAATAACACCGTCGAGTAAAACTGAAAGTCGTTATTTTTTTTCTTTGCAAAACCATGTCCTTCGTCTTTTGCCGACAGGTACCAAACAGGCACACCGCTCTTCCTGGTCGCATCGACTATTTGCCTGGCTTCGCTGGGTGGAACGCGTGGATCGTTTTCGCCCTGCACGACAAAGAGTGGTTTTTTGATGTTTTCGACTTTATTGAGAGGAGCAATGCTCTCCAGAAATTCGCGCATCTTCTGGTCGCGTTCATCACCGTATTCTGCGCGCCTGAGATCGCGCCTGTATTCTTGAGTATGTTCGAGAAAAGTAACTAGATTCGACATACCGACAACATCGACTGCACAGGTGATGCGCTCCGGATAAAAGGTTGAAATCGCCAGGGTCATGTGCCCGCCGTAGCTGCCGCCGGTCACCATGATGCGCGATGCGTCAAGATCCTGGCGCGTTTTGATCCAATCGAAAAGTGCCTTGATGTCTTTGTAAGAATCGACACGATTGAATCCATTGTCGAGCTTGAGAAATGTTTTCCCGTATCCAGATGAGCCGCGCACATTAGGGAAGACGAGCGCACAACCCAATTCATTCAAGTAATAATTGAGCCGGCCCAGATATCCTGGCCGTGACTGACCTTCAGGCCCGCCATGAATAACGACAATGACCGGTCGCGGACCTGAAAATTTGGCACTCGGTTTGTAGTAAAAACCTGAAATTTCTTTTCCGTCGAAAGTCTCCCACTTCACAAGTTCAGGCTCTGAAAAATTTCTGGCGGCGACCGGACCGGTTTCGCATTCGGTCCAGCGATCGACCTTATTGGTTTTGATATCGAGGCTGAAAATATCGTTGGGCATGCGTGCGCTTTGTACTTGAAAAGCTAGATCGCGACCATTCTTGTGCCATTCCAGACCGGAAATTTCTCCCAGTGGAATATCTTTGGGCGCCCAATGCTTCCCTGTGCCCACATCCATCAAATAAAGTTTGCCGAAGCCGTCTTCGTTTACGGCAAAGGCAATCATCTTGCCGTCGTGAGACAGATCGAACTCCTGTACATCCCATTTGATGCTGCTCGTCAGTGGATTCAATTTCTTTGTGGTCAGGTCGAAGTAACACAGTCTCTGATACTCGGAGCCACTGTCAGTAGTGACATAAAGCCCTTTGCCGTCTGGAGCGAAACGAATGTACTGATAACTTGTTTGTTCTCCTGGCTTTCTTTCAGTAAGAGCAGTCAGTTTGCCGGAGGCGACGTCGGCCAGCCAGATATAACTTTCGTTGATGGAAAGCTCTTCATTGATGGCAATTGTTTTGCCGTCAAAAGAAACGTCGCTAACGGAAAAGCCTTCTCCCTTAACTTCAGTCAGCAGCTTGTCTGTTTTAGGATCATTGGGATTGACTATATAAATGTCGTTGTCTTTTCCATCGCGGCGGCTGGAATTATAGACAAAAAATTTGCCGTCCTTTGAAAATCGCCCGCTGGTATTTCTCGACTTTCCATCTGTTATCAGGGTCACATCACCTGATTCAATGTCAAATCTGTAAATCTGGAAAAACTCATCGCCCCCTGAATCTTTATTGAACAAGAAATAGCTGCCGTTTTGCGGTTGAAACATTCCGCCCGAGATTCTGTCCGGATAGAAAGTAAGCTGAGTTCTTGCACCAAGCGGCATTTTGACCAGGTGTACTTGCTGGGTGTCGCCGAATCTGGTGTTTATCAACATTTCTCTTTTGGTCGGATGCCAGCTGGCTAATATTGCATTTCTGGCGTGCGTGTATTTCTCGCAGCCCGACACCACACTCAGTGGCACAGCAGGCACGCCCTCGATAATCAAATTGTCCGGATTAGACAAGGTCTGATCCTTGGCTGAAGCGCAAGGATAGCTGCAAAGCAAGAGAGGCAGCATTAATGCAAGAGCTACCTTTTTGGCTTGTCTAAACTTCATTGTCTGGTCCTCTTTATTAATTGAAATCATGATTCGATGCTGGTATTTTTTCTCAATATTTTTTCGCTAAAAAAGGACAGCAGTCCGGCTAGAAACAGGGATGCCGCCATTGTGTACAAACCGGCATGAAATCCCCCTGTCGATTGTTTCAAAATGCCAACAATGTGAGGGCCTACAAAGCCGCCCAGGTTGCCTGTCGAATTGACAAAACCGATCCCGGCTGCCTTCACCCTCGGTGGCAAAAGGGCCGTAGCCAGTGACCAGAACGGTCCGACCGTTCCCCAGATGCCGAAGGCTGTCAGGCTTAACGTTGCCAGTGCCACCATTGGATTGGCTATCAGACTGGTGAGAATGAATCCAATAGCGGCGATGGTAGCCGATGCAGCCACATGAAGACGGCGCTCGCCGGTTTTTTGCGAACTTCTGGCCACAGCGATCATGCCCAGCGCCTGGAAGACGGCCGGGATCACCGTCACCAGCGCGGTTTGCCCGTCCGACAAACCGCCAAAGCCTTTGATGATTTTAGGAAGCCAGAGCTGAAACCCATACATGCCCAAGGTCAAAGAAAAGTATAAAAAGGATAGGAGTGTCAAAGAAAGTGCGGTATCTCGAGAAAATAACTTCACCGATTCTTTACCAGGTGAGTTCTTTTTTTCTTTTTCAACCTCTTGCTTCAACCAGGCCTTTTCTTCGTCTGTCAGCCACTTTGCATTTTCAGGTCGGTCAGTAAGAAAGAACCATGTGGCTATGCCCATCAAAATGGATGGCAAGCCTGTAATCAAGAAAAGCCATTTCCAGCCGGGCAGACCGAATATACCTCCCATTTCCAGAATTCTTGAAGATATCAAACCACCCAGCACGCCGGCTGCCGGAATTGCCGCCATAAACTTCGCTACTGCCAGTCCACGCTGTTTTACCGGAAACCAATAAGTGAGATACAGAATCATGCCCGGAAAAAATCCAGCTTCGGCGGCGCCCAGAAAAAATCGCAAAGCGTAAAACGAATGAATGGAATTGACCAGAGCCAGTGCCATGGTTATGGCGCCCCAGACAACCATGATCGCCGAGATCCATCGCCGCGCTCCCAGCTTTTCCATGGCCATATTTCCAGGTGCGCCGAAAATAAAATAGCCGATAAAAAATATTGCCAACCCGAATCCGAAATCCTGATCGGTCATTTTCAGATCTTGATACATCTGTAAACCGGCAAAGGACACATTGATGCGATCAAGGTAAGAAAGAATGTAAAGCAAGAACATGAAAGGGATCAGGCGGCCTGCCACTTTCGCCAGCGTCTGCTCGCCAAAACGATAATCACTTTCTGATGGTTTTTTTTGCCCGTGGCTGGATATGTCGCTGGTCATAAAGTCGGCATGCTCATACAGCCTGAGGAAAAACCTTTACGGTCCGAAAACTGCACCACCGTTGCCCATTCCGTAAGCGCCCGGCATGCCGTAGCCATAACCACCATATCCGGTACCATAACCGCTCATCATCCCACCTTGCATAACACTGGAGCCGACCATTGCTCCGACTTCACCCAGCGCTTTGGCCAGACCGCGGAAAAACGGATGCCCGTGGCTTTGGTGAGCATTATTGGCGGTTTGCATGGCAGCCGGCTGGCTGTAAGAACTTGGCTGCGTGCTTTGATAACCTTGCGACTGAGTATAAGACGGCGCCGACTGATAGGACTGTTGCGGGTGATAGTTGGATGAATAGCTGGGTGCCGGCGCCTGCCCATTGTCATCTTCAAACTCGCGCTGCAAGTCGGAATTGTAATTGTTTTGCTGCGCGTAGGCTGTTTGTTGTTTCTGCCCTTGATTTAGAGGCGCGATGCTCAATTCCTGGTCAGCCGAGGCCTGTCCCGCCTGTTGCTTGTGGAGAAGTTCAACTGCACTCATCAGCATATTGACTTGCTCGGCAATGGATGCGTGAATATCGGTTGGATCGGTCGGAAACATCGCTTGTTCCAGCGGTCGCAAACGCTCAATCATCGGCTTTTGCGGATACGCCTGACCTTCAATCTGTGTTTCCAACCAGGCCACTTTTTGCTCGACACTGCCATTTTTCGGTTCGCTCTGGGCAAAATTGCAGCCGCCCTGATATTTCTTGTCTGCATACTGGGCAATTCTGTCCACTCTGTCGGCCAGGTCTTCTCCGGAATACGACTTAGAGAAGATTTTCAATTCGAGCTGATCGAGGCGATGCTTGATCGGTTCTTGCTGATAAGTTTTTCCAAGAATTACCGATTCCAATTCCGTAACCCGCGGGTAATTTGTGCCGCTGGAGGTATCGGAGTCGTCCTCACCTTGCTGATCACCTGAGCCCTGAGAAGAATTTGCTTGGCTGCTTTGATTGGTTTGATTGGCTGATTGCCCTTGATTTTGATCGCTGCCGGTACTGGCTGCTGTCTGAGCAGGGACTGCATTCAACAATTGCTGCAATCGTGAATCATCGGTGCCTGTGCGGGCTTCTCCAAAAACCATCTTTTCAAGCCGCGCCAACCTGTCTTCTTCAGTGTCCTGTGGGTAGGTGTGTTCAAAAAAGCGGTTCTCCAGGCTGTTGAGGTCCTGAGGACCGGCAGCCAGAGTGCCGGGAAGAAAGGACAGAATGGCAAAAACAGGCAGCACCAGACTAATCGCCCAAAATCGGGCAACCGGCCTGAAAAAATACGGACTGGTTTTGCCACCCGCTAGGGAGGCAGGCAAACGCGCGGTCTTCATCGCACAGATTATAGCCTCACCAAAAAAGCATAAGCAAATAGCCTTAGAAGAACACTTCTCACTGGTCAAGCGGTAATACTATATGAGCACTCGTATAGAATTGGAATCGGGAGCAATTAGCGTAGGCGCCAAGAAAAGCCTGGTGGCATGGATATCGACAATCTAGATTGGGGACCTGATGAGGTCCAGGTCTTGATGGCGGATGCGGATAAAGCCGTAGCCGAGCAGCGCTTTGCCGATGCTGAACCACTTCTAAGGCGAGCCCTCGATCTGTTGGAAACCCCGCAAGGTTCGCTCGATCCGGATACAGCCAATTGTCTGCAGAAATTGACCGAAGTCTATTGTGCTCTTGATGACTTTGAGAAGGCGGCACCAATTTTTGAGCGCCTGCTTATGCTTGGCGAAAAGATGCTTGGCAAGCATGATCCCGACATGATCGTCATTTCCTACCGGCTGGCGACCGCTTACGAGCTTTTAGGGCGCAGCGATGAAGCCGGACAGTTTTACGCGCGTGCCGTTGAAAATGCCGAGGAAGGTCTGGGCACAGGCGATCCGCTCACCAAACGCTTCCGTGATGGTTATGCCGGCTGGTTGGAAAGGCGGGCCAGACCGACTGCCGGTGAACGCATCGATTTTGCTCAGCAGGCCGGCTATGGCGGAGCCGATGGATTCCGCAGAAGAGATACCTTCAAAGCGACAAAAGAACTGGAACTCGAATTGGACGCCATGCCGGATCAGTCCGGCGGCACCCAGCCTAAGAGTCGGGCCACTCTCAAAGTCCGCATCCTCAAGCATATGGGGCGCTGGGGACACATCATCATTCCGGCCTTCTGCTCGCTTTTGCTGTTGATCGGCGCTTCACTCTGGATGCAAACACTAGTTAAAAACAGCTCCACAAAGGGAGTTAAGTCCGATGCAGAAGTTTATGGACGGGTGGGCACCACTTACTCGTCACTCGATAAGACACTGAGCATCAACATCTTGAACGACAAGGAAGTGCACGTAAAAGTATACGGAGCTGAGGCTAATGTCCCCTACGTGCTTATTACAAACGGAGTTCTCGATGCGCGCAAAGTCCTAGAAGGGTATTTCGTACCGCGCGAAAAATGGTATCAATTCGTCGACGACCAACTGGTCTCTGAGAACGGCGGCAAACTCTATGCAAAAACCGCAGTCGAATGGCGAGTCCTCGACGGCATGCACCGTATCGTCGATTTCGTCCAAAATTATTTCAAAGTAAAAGGCACCTATCCTTCCAATGCAGATCGCTGGAATACCCAGCTCGTCGCCAAATGGGTAAACCCGATTACCGGACGGGCCGAGCCGATCAAATTACAATCGGTGTCGCTTGATGTTGGACTTCCATACATATTCGGCGGCGCCGAAACAAGCAAGAAGGCTCTGGAATTCTTAGGAACTGGCGCCATGTGGGTGGATGAAACGAAAGCCGATAAGTGTGCGATCAAATGTCTGACCATATTCGGCACCGAAAAATCAGTGGATGGTTTTAGATCGAGACTTCTATATTCACGGTTTTGATCGCAACTCACTGGTTTTGCCTGGTCCCAGTCCAAAGGAACACACCTTTATCTATCTGGACAACGGCGAGGACGTGATGGCTCTAAGAGCTCAAGCCGCCGCCAAAGACAAGACCTCAGGCGATCGCCTCATGCCTCAGCGCGTATACCTAGTACGCATGAAGGAAGAAGGCGACCCATTTCTGGCCAAAGACGCCGGATATTTTGTAATCGGCGGACTGGCAGGCTTTTGTTTTCTCCTCTGGGCTTTCATTGACCTGCCCGGTCGCCTGAAAAAAGACGGTCCCAATATTCGCCTACTGGAAATGCTGATCGGCACTTTTCTTGTCCTGCTCGCCATTCGCTATATTTTGAAAATGTTTGCCTAGAAATCTTTTAGAATCTTTGTTCAATTCATTTACCGGAATGTCACGCGGTTAATCTCTCAGGTTACGGTGGCGGCTAGAATTGGCCAGTTAAGCAAACCACCTATTCAGACGAAGACTTTCAAATGCACGAGAATTCACAAACAGGGCATCCCAATCCCAAAGATCGCAATCGATCGATAATTTGGGCACGCTTTGCTGCCGACTCGACTGAGTGGGTAATTCTCTCAGCCAGAGCCACTCAGGTGGTAACCGATGCAGATGCGCATCCACTTGTCTCTTTGGCTCTATTGGGACCGGGCGGCAAGGTGATTACCGAAATCTTGGTAAAGACCAATGAATTCAGTGCTCGCGAAGCGCTTGAAGGGCATGGCATTGATTACTCGGTGCTTTTGAAAGCACGCAAATATCAAGATGCCGTCGCCGAAGTCAAGCAATGCATTGAGAACAAACAAGTTTATTGCTGGGATGCAGTCGAGTTGAGGCAGATTCTTTCCAGCCTCGCTCAAGCCAATCAGGAAGACACATTGTCTCTTTCTCTCATCAGTGTCGGTGAAGAATTCGGACGTTTTCTCGGCCAACTGAAACCCGGCACAACCTCTTATGAATTGCCGGAGATCAAGCATGAAAAGAGTGCTTTGAGTGAAGCAAGAAATGTTCTTCTCACCATAATGGAAATGGCCGGCAGCAACCAATATTTGGAAGGCGCCAATGCTTCTCCTCTGGGCTGGACAGGCGAATTCTACCGTCCCAAAGCATCGCCGGCAGAGAAGATCAAAGGCTTTCTCGGCATCGAATAGAAAATGAAGAAATGCGAAAAGCTTAGATGACAGCAAACATCAAAGAGCGTGCCAAAAGGTCTTCTTATGATGCTTGCGTGATAGGCTCCGGCGCCAATGGCCTTGCTGCTGCCATTACGCTTGCAAAAGCCGGCATGTCCTGCCTTGTCGTCGAAGCACAAGCAACAGCAGGCGGCGCCTGCAGAACCCTTCCTTTGACTCTGCCCGGTTTCAAACACGACATTTGTTCTTCAGTTCATCCGCTCGGCTACGGCTCCCCTTTTTTTCGAACTTTGCCACTGGAAACGCACGGGCTAAAATGGATCCAACCGGAATTTCCTTTTGCTCACCCATTTGAAGACGGCGGCGCAGCCATTTTCGATCGTTCAATTGAAAAAACTGCGCAATCCCTTGCTCAGGATTCATCTGCTTATAAACGTCTATACGGCAGTCTTTATCCCGATTTAGATGAGCTGGCCGCCCAACTCCTGAAGCCGTCTGATTTGCTCAGACACCCGTTTGGACTGGCGCATTTCGGCATGAAAGCGCTGATGTCTGCAAAGGTTTTAGCGCAAAGAAAGTTCAAAACAGAAAAGGCCCGTGCTCTCTTTATCGGCGTTGCCGCTCACAGTACCTTGCGAATGGATGATCCGGCCTCAGCTGCTTTCGGGTTGGTTTTGTCTATTGCAGGACATCTTGTCGGTTGGCCATTTCCTGAAGGTGGTGCGCAAAGCCTGACCAATTCACTTGTCTCATATTTCGAAAGTCTGGGGGGAGAAATTCTTCTCAACTGCCCGGTTGCCTCTCTCAACGATTTGCCGCCGTCCAAGCTGGTTTTGTGCGATATCACGCCTCGTCAGTTGTTGCAGATTGCAGACGATAGACTACCTGCTTTTTTCAAACATCAGCTGGGCCGGTTTGCTTACGGGCCTGCATCCTTCAAAGTCGATTGGGCTCTGGATGCACCTGTGCCTTGGAAAAACCCAGATCTTTCAAAAGCAGGAACCGTGCATATTGGCGGCACAATGGAGGAAATTTCCCGGTCGGAAGCACAAGTTGCTGCAGGCCTTTGTCCGGAAAAGCCATATGTTCTTCTTGCTCAGACAAGCCTTTTTGATGCGACCAGAGCGCCGGCAGGCAAGCACACTTTGTGGGGCTATTGTCACGTTCCCAATGGCTCCAATTTCGACATGAGTGCGCGAATAGAAGCGCAAATTGAGCGCATGGCCCCGGGTTTCAGCGAGATTGTTTTGACGCGAAATATCCTGACGCCCGGTGACATGGAAGCGAAGAATGCCAATCATGTGGGTGGTGACATCAATGGCGGTGCCCTGAGTTTAGGTCAGCTCTTCACCAGACCAGGCATCCGAGCGATACCATATTCAACACCAATACCAGGTCTGTATATTTGCTCTTCGTCTACGCCCCCGGGTGGTGGAGTGCATGGAATGCCCGGTTATTATGCGGCGCAATGCGCTTTGCACAATTGGCGTTAATAGAATTTCTTCATCTACAGATTTAGAATTTTCTGAAAACAACACGCCGGTTCAATTGTCTTCCCATTGCCGTTGAATTGTCGGCCACCGGTTTTGTGTAGCCAAATCCTTTCGGCTTCAGGCGGCCGGAATTGATGCCGATATTGACCAGGTAAGTCTTCACCGCATTGGCACGCCGATTTGACAATTTCATGTTGTATTCCATGCCGCCCATGCTATCAGTATGTCCTTCTACTCCCAGTCTCAACTGAGGATGTTGTTCCAGGTATACAGCCAATTTATTGAGTATCGGCTTGGACACTTTGCGAATAACCGACTTGTCGAAATCGAACAAAATGGCACGAGTTGTTGCAACGCCTGTATCTTCCAGTGATTTGATGATGCGTCTGGCTTCCGCATCAGGATCGACATTATCATCTTTCAACAGACCTTCCAGTTTCGGATGTCTGAGTTGGACGAGATTCCAGAGAAATGGTCCCTGACCTCTGACCATAAGAGGAAAGTTTGGATTATCCAAAATCCAGTATTGCCAGTGATTATCGGTTTCTGCATGGATTGTGCGAACCGAAACGAGATGATCGTTTATGAAAAGCTCTGCCGGTTCAATTTTGACAGGATGAATGGTGTGAGCAAGTGGAAAAACTTCTCGATTGTATTTAAGTGGACTCTCCGGGCCATCCAGTTCAAAGTCGCTCAATTCGCCGCGCTTTAGAGAAGCATAAAGAGCATCCGAGATGCGCAATATATTTGTGTATCCGACCAGAGTGCAGTCCTGGTGCTCAGGGTAAAAGAGGCTGACGCGCCTGGCTGTATTGACGTCATGTATTTCAGTGGCGCGTATGCCTTCGCCTCTGGAAGGCGGCGTCATATGCCATCTGTAGCTGTAACCTGTAGCATTATTGAACTCAATATCGGCAACAAAACTATAGTCCCCGATTTTTTGCCAGCGGGTATCGACACCCTGCAGAATGGGAAAAACAATCCTCAGGTCTTTGAACATGGTCAATTTGCCAGTCAAATCCTTGGTCTTCACTGCCGGTTTTACCGATGCAGGCTGGGCAGGCGCGACCGGTGCCGCGGTTGGCTCTGCAGTTTGCGGTGCTGCAGATGGCGGCAGCTGAGCGGGCGCAACCTGGGCAGGAGGCGTCACTGAGGCAGGGGTAGCAGATGCGGCGGGACCAGGAATAGGAGCCATTGGCGACGCTGGAGAAATTGGCGGCGTGGTGACCGGCTGTGCCAATACCTGAATGCACGAAATTATCAAAGCCAGTGTGATGAAAATCGCAAACCGGTTCGCCTTCAACTTTGTCTCCTTTTCTGAAAAACTGCAGATCTATATATATGTCCGACCTTGAGCAGCTGCGGCAGATTATTTCAGATAGGCGCTGTTTTGGACCTTTAGCTTAGTTATCTATAGTCCTGAGCTTTGAATAGCTTTACAACAAAAAGGCGGCTAATTTCCTGGCTGGTCTCTGGCTGCACTTAAATTTCAGGCGCCTGTGAGGGTTAAGCATTTAATCTTGACTGCCGAAACCTTCTTACAGCACCGGTGTATCACTGGTAGACCGAGAGGTGATTTGAGGAGGAAAAGGTCATGAACGCTAAGGAAAACAAGGCTCTGGCACTGGCGGCAATCGCAGTAATCATGTTGGGTCAGCCGGCATTGGCAAGAGGGGGCGGATTCGGCAGCGGTTTTGGCGGCGGATTCAGCGGCGGCATGCACGGATTTGGAGGCATGGGAGTGCACGGATTCAGCAGCGATTTTTCCTCGTCAATGCATGAAGGTGGAGGGTCCAGCCGCCAGGGCGCCGGCAATAGATCTATGTCCGGCCAGCACCAGCAAGGAAACGACAGAGCCAGTACCAATCAAACGGCAGAGGACGGTAACGGCAACCATGACGGCAACAATTTCGACAATAGCCATGACAACGACAACAGCGTAACCAACAACTTCAACGGCAATCAGAGCTGGGCTCAGAATCATCCTTACGAAGCTGCCGGCGCGGCTGATTATGCCTGGAACCATGGTGCCGGCAATTATGCAGCATATGGTTATGGAGCCCCTTATGGATATTGTGGTGGCGTCGGCATTTTTCCTGATTTTCCAATGATCATAGACAATCAAACAAGTCAGCAACCGGCTGCCGTGGTTCAACAAAACAACCCACCGGCTCAACCGGCGCATCCGTACGACTATGGCACCTACAACTCTTTCAATCCCGAACAACAAGAGATGATGCGGCAAAGGGCTCGGGTATTCGCACAAGAACTGGTCACAGCGATTGGCCAACACCACGAGTTAGCACCACAGGCGGTGAATAACTCAATGACAGGCAACGGCAATCTAAGGCAGTAAATGCCAGACAGGTTGCATGTCGATAGATATGGTTTAACGAATTACCAGGTGTTCTGGTCTGACAGATATGAACTCTTCAAAGCCTGATAGGCAATGTATCCGTAGACGAGAAACAAAAGAAGAAAGCCGACGCAATAAAATTTGAAGCTGAACTTCAAAAGCGGCCTGATAATAAAGTCAATTAAAAGTATGCCTGTACCGGCGCCCATGGACCTGGAGCCCCAATTAAGAGAAAGTATTTTCGACGAATAACCAAATGCAGATCATAACTGAGCACCGCATATGAAGTCACAAAATCCAAGATAAAATCTTTCACTTGACATCTGTTAATGTTTGACTAAAGTGCTCAAACTTCTTTTCTATCAAGCCATTCGGGACATTTTTGAAATCTAAATGCGCACCACATCAGGTGACTGCATCATGACTTTGCAACTGTTTTTAGCCCATTTGCTCTGCTATCAATGTGATAACACCTGGCTCTATCACCGGTTTTTTGGTTTTAGCGAAACTGGACTTCTTAATGGTGCTCTTTTTCAATTAGCCACACAGTCCGGATTTAATAAAGCTTAAATCCCGTGCCTAACATACGTTTCAAGCATCTTTACTTGGCCAAAACTAGCAATATTGCTACCCCTGAAAACTGCTGGCCCAGCAAAAAGCAACAACTGAAAATTGCCGGCTGGCTTGTCAGTTCAATTCCTTTTCCCAGTCCACCGCTCTAAAACCCATTTTGATCTGGTCCGGCACCACCGTAACCAATCGGCAATCTTGAGGAAGAAGCGACTTGAGCTTGGCCAAATCAGCCCTTTTCCAGCCTGGAACAGATATATGCAAAGAGTGCATGCTTTTGAATACGGTCATGTCATTAATGCAGGCCGGCGTAAGAGAAGTGCCGATCAAGGCAAGTTCAATAAATTGAGGGTTTTTCGACAGGCTGTGCAGGCCTTTGTCTGTAACCTTTGGATTTCCATTGATTTCCAGCACATGCAAAGGAATTTTTGCGATCGACTCGAGATCTTGATCATCTAAATCTGTATTGGAAAGAGACAAAATTCGCAAATTTGGATTGGCGACACAATCAGGGATTGCCTGTTTTGCACCGTTGACGCTGCCTAACTTCAACATTGTCAGTATCTTGTAGTTTTTCAGTTGTTTTATAGATGAGATTGAGGCTTTCGATCCGCTCAGGTCGATGGCAATCAAATTAGGTAGCCCAGATAGGCAGCGGACGCCGACATCAGTGACAGGCAAGTCGTTTTCAATTAGCTGGGTCAGGCTCGTATAGCGAGAGACAAAAGCCATGGCCGCATCAATTATGGAAGAGATGTTTTCATCGTAACTGCCCAGTCTGGTTGCCCGTATGGTCAGGTTGGTTATGTCGTTGGGACCAAACAGGCGCAAAGTATTGGGGCGCTCGGCAAGGATTCTATCTTCGGTTTCAAACTTCGTCTGGCAATTCATGGGCAAAGCGATTTCGCCTTGCGCGTTCATCTCAAACCAGCGTGCCTCGCGTGCATCGAAATAACTGAACTTGCCCAGACTGACAGTCGGAAAATGAAAAACTCTTTTCTGAGACTGACCTTTTCCAACCACAGTCATGAACATTGAGCGGGCGGTCGTCAGGTCATTTATATAGTCGTGCGTGTCGGAGGAAAGCTTTTCGGAAGTCGTCTCCTGATGCAGAAAATGAGTCATTAGAAAGCAGGTCATAATTATCGAAACAATGTTTGTAAAAATAATTACCGCAATCAATTTCCAATTGGTCTCTCGCTCATTCGCAATTGGAGACTGCAAAGGCGGTTCTGCCGCCTGAATCTCCGCTAAGCTACCTTTTCTTACTGCTTCGGGATGGCGGACAGAAAGCAGATCGTTGGCAAGATCGACAAAACTCTGGTATCGCGCCTCTGGATCTTTGGCCAGTGCTTTTGCCATCACTGCTTCCAATTGCGGCGGGTAGTCTTTGCCCATTGACGTTTCTTTTAAGCTGGGCGGATTTTTTGACCTGTGCTTTTGCATCAGACTATGCGCCGTTTCTGCATGGAAGGGTGGTGCACCCGTAAGTGCCTCATACATTACGCAACCAAGGGAGTAAATATCGGAGCGATGATCGGTTCTCTTGCCTGTACTTTTTTCGGGGCTGACATAAAGTGCTTTGACTAAAAGCTCGTCTGCACTTACCTTCGACTGAAGATCTTCATCCGGCCCGCCGGCATCCTGGAAGCCGGCAAAATCTATTACTTTGGGAGTGTAATCCGCTTCGCCAGCTGCTTTGACAAGAATAATGCTTTCGGGCTTCAAGTCTCCATGCAGTATGCCTTCACCATTTGCATAATCAAGCGCATAGCTGATTGGAATGAAGATGTGCAACACTTCGTCGACAGAGAGAGTTCCTATGTTCTTCGAATATTCGAAAAGATTCTGTCCCTCGATAAGATCCATTACATAGAAAGGACGCTCGGCATCGACCAAGCCAAAATCGTGAGCCTTAGCGAGGTTTGGATGCGAGAGTTTACTTGCGCAATGAGCTTCAATTTGAAACTGCCTGATTGCATTGGCACTCGGGTGTGGTGCCGAAAGTGTTTTGAGTGCAAATTTCTGTTTTAGAAACGTTTGTTCTACTTTGTAGACAGCAGAGGTTTTTCCCAAAACCAAAAGCGCTATCACAGAATAGCGATCGGCAACCATCTCGGTAATCTTCAGAGGACCGCTCACGGTTTCACCATCTGTAGAATCCCCCAAAACAGATTTCTGTTTTGCGTCTTTCATATTAGAGCCTTCGGTCGGCCGGTCGTTTTCAGATACAGACATGCATCAAGGCTCGTTCTTCCAATCCCACGTATCCAACTTCCTTGGCGTGCGCATAAAACCGACAATCTGGGTCTTCGGCAACATCGATTGAAGATATTGACAGTCTTTTTTCGAAAAGAATTTTTTATCCACATCAATTGCTTGCAAGTTTTTCATGGCAATGAGAGTGGGAATTATTTTGGCAGTTACTGAGGTGCCTGCGAAATATAAGTAACGCATGTTCGGGTGATTCTGGAAGTGCTTGATTGCAGCTTCGGTGACCTTCGGATTTTCACGTATGTTCAAAGCAACCAGTGTTTTCACATTAGAAAGTGCAATCACGTCATTATCATCCAGATCAAGCAGTGTGGCATTTAGGATGGAAAGAGTTTTGCTGTCTTTCAATTGCGGAATCAGTGTTTTTCCATCTTTCATTCCACTAATGCCAAGCTCGTTCAAACCAGGAAAGTTCTTCAAACTCCTGATTGCAGCCGGGCTTACTTTAGAGTTTGAGACTTCAACATCATAAAGTCGAGGCAAATCCTGAAGGCAGCGCAACCCAGCATCAGTGAGCGGTACATTCCAGGCAATCAAGCGAGTCAAATATTGCATTTTGGAGCAATAGGCAAGAGCCGCATCAAATACGACATCTGGATTGAAGACCACCGCCTCTTCCAGGCTTCTTGATTCGTTGTCCAGATGAAGGGCGTTGATATCGGTTTCGCCAAAACCTCGCATCAGTTGAGGATGATTGAACAGATCATTTTTCTTGACATGGAATTGGACAAAATTGCCGGCAGGAATTTCAATATTTCCTTTAGCAGGAATTTCTTCAGAGGCTTTACCTGTTTTAAAGTCGGCGTATTGAATTGAGCCAATGCTAAAAGAGCCAGGGAATTGATATGTCCTCATTGCACCGGCTCCGCGTCCGCGCGTAATCACATACTCCCTGGAGCCGACGTTTTCACCTACTTCTTGCACGATACTTTCATCGACAGCACTGGCAATTGGCTTAACAGTTTGACTGGGCCGTGATGAGCAGAGCATACCCAGACCAATACCAATGGCCAGACAGGTCAGTGACAATGCTGCGGTGATGAGCAAAGGCACCTGTCCTGCTTTCTTTGGAGCTTGCTTGATGAGATTGGGCAACGATTTTGCCGAGGGCAGATTTGCAGTTGATCCCTGCTGATTTTCTTGCTGAAGGATGGCCAGATCGTGGGCAAGATCCAAAAGACTTTGATAGCGTGCATCGGGATCTTTGGCCATCGTTTTGGAAACAATTGTCTCCAGCGCTTCCGGAAATTCTCTGCCCAGCGAAGCTTCCTTTAAACTGGGTGCCTCTTGCGTTTGATGTTTCATCATCAAACTGAGCGCACTTTCCCCGTGAAAGGGAGGAGCGCCGGTGAGAGCCTCATACATTACGCAACCAAGGGAATAAATATCGGTCCTGTGATCGATTCTTGTGCCCAGACATTGCTCCGGACTCATATATAAAGGCGTTCCGAAAATCTCGCCGGTGCGTGTGAGATTGACGGAATGCCCGTCTTCACTGTCAGTCAGCTTGGCGATCCCGAAATCGACAACTTTCGGCGTGGGCGGCTGGTCTTCTCCTTGAGACTTGTCGAGCATGATGTTTCCGGGCTTGATGTCCCTATGGATTATGCCTTCGCTATGCGCATAGCCGAGAGCAAAACAAACAGGAATAAAGATGCGCAAGACCTCTTCAATGGGAAGCGTGCCGATTTTCTTGGAATAGTCGGAAAGATTTTCTCCCACAATCAGATCCATTACATAAAACGGCAGGTGGCTGCCCAATATGCCAAAGTCGTGGGCTCTGACCAGATTAGGATGATTGAGTTTGCTGGCTGCTTGGGCTTCTTTCTGAAAACGGCGCACTGCCACTTCTGGAAAGTTTTGTCCGGTCAAAGTCTTGAGCGCAAACATCTGGCGTAAAAGCACCTGCTCAACCTTGTAGACTGAGCCCATTCCTCCATGACCGATCAGTTGAATAATCTTGTATTTGTCTGCCACCACGGTCCCGGCCGCAAGCATCGATGCGCTGCCGTCTGCCGCACTGGCGCCTGAGACGAAAGTGTTGCCTACATCTTCAACCTTTACCTGGTCGGCTGGTGTTTGATTTCCAGAATCCATCGAAACTTCACAAGATCAAACCGAAGTTTGCCTTCTTCGCCTGAGTAAACGCACCTCGATATTCCATATATGTACCATGCCAGCCGGTTTCTAAGCCCTGGCTGCCGGTCAAAGCTAGAGGTCTTCTCGCCAGTTCCAATTGGCAAGATGATTGTTGCTATCGAGCTTTCTTGTCTCCACAGTCAGGTCAGGAAGGTCGCTGACAAGTTTTTGCACATCTTGAGCGGACCATTTTTCTTTGCTGATTGTCAAAACTCTAAGACCAGGCATTTTCTTCAAAGTCTCTATTGCCGCCGGTGTCACTCCAGTGTCCGCGATATTCAGGGCAATCAGATTTTTGAACTGTTTCAATCCCTCATTTGTGACTTTCGGGTTCGAGTTAACCGTAAGTACCAGCAACGTCGATAACTTGCTGAGCTGCTTCATGTCTTCATCATCCAGGTCTGTGCCCGTAAGATTGAGCATCTGCAAAGTTTTGCTCGACGAAAGTTGAGGCACCAGTCTCTTGGCGCTGGCAATGTCTTGCAGACCCAGATAGTGCAGGTTGGGAAAGTTTTTCAATGATTTAATCGCGTCGGCTGTAACCACTGTATCTGAGACATCTATGGAATCTAAATTGGGCAGATCCTTGATGAAATTCATTCCTTTGTCGGTGACAGCTGTTCCGAAAAGGAATATCTCTTTCAATCCTCGGATATTGGCACAGTAAGCCAGGCTCGCGTCATAGACGAAACTCATGTCTTCATAGGTTCTATCCACATCTTTGACGATATGCAGGTGGTGCAAATCACCGGCCTGAAATCCACGCAATAAATGCGGATAGGTATACAACCGGCTGGATGGAACTCTCAAAAAAGTATCGGCTTGAAAGGGCACGGGAATAGAACCCTGAGCGGCTGTCGAATTGTCGTTCTTAACTGTAGGATGGGTATATTTGAACACACCTATATCAAAGGAAGTGGGAAACTTATAGGTTTGCACAGGTTGTGAGCTGGCACCTTCCACCGTCAAATAACGCTCGTTTCCAACATTCAATGCTTCCTCATAGTTCTTCTTCGCAGATTCGGACATCTGGCTCTGCAGAGGTTTGTCTCCGGCATCCGATTTTGGTTTAACAGCAAAGTTCATTCCCAAAGCGACGCCGCCAACCAGAGAGCTCACACAAGCAGCAGCAATCAGTAGAACCGTTTTCGGTTTTTTGTTTTTGACAGGAGGCGACAGCAAGACCGGTATATCTTTTACGGTCTGAGTGTGGGCTCTGGGCATGGTTTTGTTGAGAGTGACCTGCGTCAATTCTTGCTTCAAGGTGGCCAGATCGCGGGCTAGATCAAATACGTTTTGATAACGGCTATTGGGATCCTTAATCAAAGACTTAGCGACAATCGCTTCCAGCTGAGATGGAAAGTCCCTACCCATCGAGGCTTCTCTCATGCTGGACGGCATCGTCGCCTGGTGCTTCATCATCAAGTTGAGAGCAGTATCACCATGAAAGGGCGGCGCACCGGTCAACGCTTCATAGATGACACAACCTAAAGAGTAAATGTCAGAGCGATGATCAACCTTCACGCCCATGCACTGCTCGGGGCTCATATATAACGGAGTGCCAAACACCTCACCGGTGCGCGTTAAGGTAGTCGAATCGCCATCTTCATTTTCAGTAAACTTGGCGATTCCAAAATCAACAACTTTGGGAGTAAACCCGAGAGGATCTTCAGGCGTAATCGAGAGCATGATATTGCCCGGCTTGATGTCTCTGTGGATGACGCCTTGCTCGTGAGCGTATCCCAGTCCAAAACAAACAGGAATGAATATGGTCAAAACTTCTTCGACTGAAAGTATTCCCGTCTTTCTCGAGTATTGCGATAAATTCGGACCTTCCACCAGGTCCATGACAAAAAATGGCTGGTGATTCTCCAGCACACCAAAATCATGAGCCCTGACAAGATTTGGATGGGAAAGCTTACTTGCTCCTTGAGCTTCTTTGTGAAAACGTCTGATCGCTACTTCAGTGAAAGCTTGCCCGTGCAATGTCTTTAGCGCAAACATTTGCCGCAAGAAAATCTGCTCGACTTTGTAGACGGCACCCATACCGCCATGACCGAGTACCGCGTGAACCTTGTACCTCTCAGAGATCACCTGACCGACATTGATCAGTTCGTACTTTGCTGCCCCTGCCGGTCCTGATTCGGTAATCAGCGTCCTGGGCAATTCGACTCTGGGAAGACCATGCCTGGGGGTGTGAGATCCGGATGTATCCATGATGTCAATTCTAGGGTGTTGGTCCGCAGTTTGGTGTCGTCGTCGAGAGTGTTTAGAAACTATAGCGGTTTTCTTGCCCGGTTGAGGTTTAGACCGGGCCGCAGCAAATTGGGCCAAAAGTCCGAAATCGCAAGCCCAACAAGCAATTCCAAGGCTCTAACGTTTGCTCAAGAAATATATATTTCGCATGGCTGTGTCATATAAATATGACAGACGCTGTTTATACACTGGACATAGTCCAAGTCCGTCCGCTCCAGGCTGAGCAATACCGCGCCACCATATGCAGTTAACTCTAAAGTGCCATCACTAATGGTGCACATTTTTCGGCAGAATTAGCTACAATTACAAATATGGAACTGAACCGCGCCGAAGAAATTGCCACCACTTTGATGGGTATTCATGGTCTTTCAGACTGGCTCTTTCGGCTGAATAAAAGCAAGCGTTGCCTGGGCGTCTGCAAAGCAGGGCAGCGCACGATCGAGCTCTCCACGGCATATGTTCTTCAGAACAGCGAAGAGCATGTGCGCGATACGATTTTGCACGAGATTGCCCACGCCCTTGTGGGAATTGATCACGGGCACGACAGCGCCTGGAAAGAGATGTGCTTGATTGTCGGCTGCCTGCCAAAAGCCTGCGACAACACAGCTGTGCTTCCTGAAGGTGCATGGCAGGCGCGCTGTCCTTCCTGTCTGACTGCCTTCACTCGCCACAGAAGGCCCGAGCAGGTGACAGGCATGCACTGCAGAAAATGCGGACCGGAACGTGGCCGGTTGCTCTTCAAAAACCTCAGAAAAGACACTTTCCGGCCGGTTGAACCGGTCCGTACCGCTAGACTCAGACAGCCCAGGCAGTTGACGCTGCCCCTGGGAGCCATGTTTGGGGCTTGAAAGACTAAAAGACTCAGAAGGTTCTGCGTTCTAAGAAGCACATTTGCGAATGGATGCCGGCTTCGTGCACGGGTGCGCGCATGTAGGTGCCATCAGGCAACATAATGCGTGCTTTGACCGTATCGCAAAGATAAGCGTTTAAAACTTCATCGCGCAAATAACGAGCGTTCTTCTTATCATCAATAGGCACAAGTACTTCGACGCGTCTGTCTAAATTTCTGGGCATCAAGTCGGCGCTGCCGAAATAAATCTCCTCATCGCCGCCGTTCCGGAAATAATAAATTCGGCTGTGCTCAAGGAATCTTCCCACGATGCTGACCACTCTGATATTGTCGCTGACGCCCTGTATGCCAGGCTTCAGACAGCAAATGCCGCGCACAATAAGATCAATTTGAACGCCGGCCTGGGAGGCTTCGTATAAAAGTTTGATAATGCGCTCATCGACAAGAGCATTGGTTTTGAAAATCAAATGTCCGGGTTTTCCGTTTCTATGATTTTCAATCTCCCGTCTGATCATGCTTTCGAAACGATCGCGCAAATTAATCGGAGCAACGATCAACTTTCGATAGTCTTTCTTTCTAGAATAACCGGTCAAATAATTGAATAAATCGGCGACATCGGCACCCAACTCTTCATCTGCCGTAAGCAGTCCGAAATCAGTGTAAAGGTGCGCGGTCACAGGGTTGTAATTGCCGGTTCCGAAGTGCACATAACGCTTGATTCGGTCGCCTTCTTTGCGGACAATCAGTGCTACTTTGGCGTGCACTTTCAGTCCTAAAAGTCCATACACTACGTGAACGCCCTGACGTTCCATGGCCTTGGCCCATTCGATATTACTTTTCTCGTCAAATCGGGCCTTCAGTTCTACCAGCACGGCCACCTGTTTTCCACGCTCAGGTGCGCGAATAAGGGCGTCTACTATCGGTGAATTATTGCCGACTCGATAAAGAGTCATTTTCATCGCCTGTACGTTTGGATCGCGCACTGACTGTGTGAGAAAATTGACCACAGGCTGAAACGAATCGTACGGGTGATGAACAAGCACATCCCGGCGCTTCAGCACACTGAAGAGATCTTCGTCCTGTGAATCAGGATTGAGGGCCTGAGGAATGGCAGGCAAGAAGGAAGGATATTTCAAATCCGGACGGTCGAGCACGCAAATGTATTTGAGCATGCTCAGGGGAAGCCGCCCTTCCACCCAATAAATGTCGACCGGTTCAATTTCCAAGTTGTCAACCAGAATTTCGAGCACTCGATTAGGAATACCCGGGTTTACTTCCAAACGGACTACATCACCAAAGCGCCTCTGTCTTATGCCTTCTTCGGTTGTTTCAAGAAGATCGCCGGCTTCCCATTCTTGAATTTCCATTTCTGCGTCTCTGGTGACGTGAAATGGATGCGACTCGACAACTTCCATGCCCGGGAAAAGAAAATCTAAATGAGCACTAATCAGCTCATCCAGCCAGATGAAAGTCTGAGTTTTTGCGGTTTGAAAGTTTCGTCTGGATAAAGGCGAGGACGGATCGTCGACGCGGATCAATTGAGGCAAACTGTCCGGCACTTTCACCCTGGCAAAACGCTCTTCACCGACATTGTCTTTGATGAGAACAGCCAGATTGAGACTGAGATTCGATATATGTGGAAATGGATGTCCGGGGTCATATCCCAATGGCGTCAGAATCGGAAAAATATTTTGATGGAAATATTCGCGAATCTTTGATTTCTGGCTCTCATTGAGCTCGTTGTACTGAAGAATGCTGACGCCGGCATCCAAAAGGGAAGGTGTCAGTTCGTTTTTGTAATAACGGTGAGCGCGCTGCAGCAAGGCAGCTACCTCGAAACGTATTGTTTTCAACTGATCGCTGGGTGTAAGACCGTCAATGCCGACGGCAGTATTTCCTGCCTCAACCTGGCGTTTGAGACCAGCTACCCGGACCATGAAAAACTCATCCAGGTTTGACCCGACAATTGACAAAAACTTGACGCGTTCTAATAGCGGGTTGCCCGGATCTTTACCTTCTTCAAGCACTCGTGCCTGAAAAGAAAGCAGGCTCAACTCCCGGTTGACATAGAGCTTGGGATCGTCAAGCGTCGGCAGCGGATTGGAGTAATCCAGTTCTGGAAAAGAGCCGGTCGACAAGGAAGTGGACGGCGTCGACTCGACATCGTTTTTATTTTGCAGATTTTCGGTGGTCATTCCTAAATTGTAGAGGATAGAATGCCGGTCCCGGATAATTTCGTCTTGACTATTCTTAGCAATGGGCCGCCATCGCGCCCGGATTTAGCCCGCCGCTTTACAATGGAATTAGCCACAGGCTCCTTTACACGGTCGGTTTTATCAGTTTTTACCGGTGTGAAGGTCGAAAAACAAACTACAGAAACAAGTTCAAGAATTGGGGGGACGAAGGTCCTCTAATCGCCCGGCTTCAGCAACTGAAGCCGGGTCTGTTTTCAATTTAGAATCTGAACCGATATCGGTTTAAATTTCAGATTGCTGACTGACGATTTGATATTGGCGGCAACCGGCTGGCTGGGGAGTTTCAACGGCGCTGACCAGGACCATGGCTCGCCTGCGGGTCTGTTCAATTAGCATGGCATTGGGCAGATCGGTCGACTCCACCTTGGCAATGGCAGCGGCCAGCTCTCTGCCTCCTTCCACATGCCGGGAAATCAGCCGTGGTCGGATAGTTTCTAAGGAAGTATCGAGAAACCACGAATCGTCAAGAAGGTCGGCGATCTTGCACCATTCCTCCTTTTCGAGAAGCAGATAATTACCCTCTGCAACTATCACTCTAGTGTCTCTTCCAATTTCAATTGCATCTGGCACCGAGCCGTCAATTGACCGGTCGAAGGCCGGGGCCAAAACACTTAAGGGTGGAGACTGCCTGATTTGCATGAGCAATTGGGTGAAGCCCAGCGGGTCGAATGTGTCGGGAATGCCTTTCAGCGCTCTCAAGCCCAGCCGGTCCAGGGTGTGATTGGGCAAATGGTAGCCATCCATGGGCAAAATCTGGGCTCTTTGCTCGGAAGGCAGCCTGGCATTGAGCGCCTGCACCAATCCCTGCGCCAGGGTAGATTTGCCCGCCCCCGGATAACCGACAATGCCGACAATGAATCGATTATCGGCCGGCACCCGCGATAATCCCCGAATCACACGCTCTGTCAGCTGTTCCAATTGATTTCTCCTGGGGCCGTTTGCGGACTGAAGCCGGAAAAGTGGTATACACAAATTATGGCGGTATCTCTGAACACGTTTGATTTTAAGAGACTACTAATAACGGTTGGCTTTTCGTGTTCAAGGGATAGGTATTTTTTACAGTTTGAGGTAACTCATAGGTGGAAGCCCCAGCGGACAATACTGGGCAAGAGGTTCTTGGATCCATAGGATGGTTGGTTGATAGGACCAACCATCAAGTGCTGGGCACTGTCTGGCTGGCTGATAATTCCCGGGCGATCACCTGTGCGCATATTACCGTTCCTTATGCGAGTTTTCCGGAAATTCTCGAAGTAAACTTTCCAGCCACTGGAGTCACATGTGGTATCAAGGAAATCGAGTTTCATCCTGATTTCGATCGTTGGATGGCCAAACGTTTTGCCGGTCAAACACAACTGAATCCGGCATTTGAATTGATTTCTCAAGCTCAAAACGTGGCCGCCTTAAAATTAGTCGGCTCCTTAAAGCGCCTGGACAGAGAGTTATTGCAGCGTGTCAGCACGGCCTTGAGTGTGCCGCCGCCCCAAGGCGAGACCATGGTATCCGGGCAAGCAGGAAGAATTGAATTGACTTCGGTTTTGCAAACCCTGGTCAATGCGCGCAATTTCGGCACCCTGGTTTTGCTCGACGATCGCAATCACATCATTGCCAGATTGTTTTTGGAAGACGGCAAATTGACACATGCTCAATTTCGCAATTCGCGCAATGAAGATGCAATTTACAGGCTGATTACCTCAGAAATCGACCGCTTTCCCTTCCACTTCACGCCCCAAACCCAAACTGAAGCTCAATGGTGCAATTTTCCGCCCATTGAGAAAAATACCACCTTCATTTTGATGGAAGCATATAGACGCATGGAAGAGCTTAACCAGATGCTCGAACAAGCAGGCGGCTTGAGCATGATGGCGGTCAGGCGACAAGAAAACATCAACTTTGATTTATTGCCGGAAGACTGGCGGCCGCTTGCCGCGTATGTCTGGAATTGTGTCAATCCGGAAATGTCACTGGGCTGTTTGACCAGATCTCTCAGTCTCGATGCATACAGCATAATTGGCGCCTTGCAAACACTTTGCGGCACAGGTCAGATCGCTCTGGAAAAACGCGACCCGTCCACAGTCGGCGCCAGCCTGCCCCTGGAGATGGCACAGGATGTTCATTTAGCCGGCGGCGACGATCTGTATGCTCTGGGCATAGATCCTAAAACCAATTTGCCTGTGATCATGCGCGGTTACATTGTCGAGGAGTTTTGGCAGGGACTCGATCAACATCAAGTTTCCTCGATGTCGTTGCCGCTTGAACTGGCCGGCGCCCCACTTGTGAAGGATGGGGCCGTGGTCGGCGTCCATTGCGGACCGCTTGTCCAGGAATTCGGTCATTATGGCGACGGTTTTGAGCCGCAATTGATGATTTCAGTGCAAGCAGCCTTGACTTGCCTTGGACTGAATACACCTCAAACAATCGCGCATTCCGGATCATATCCACCGGTCAAAGAAGCAGCCGGCGCCACCGCTAATCTCACCCCAAACATCGCAGAGCAAACCCTGGAAATCAACAAGTTCAGCTCATCTGAAAATCACACCGCTTTGAGAGCCAGCCAACGCATGGAAACGCGCGAGATAAACGCTCCCATGCAAGCATTCAGTTCTCTCTTTGGCTCTATAAAAGGTGCAGTCGACAATTTCAAAAAGGTGCCGCCACCGCCTCCAGGTCAATTCCTGCAAGCCCAGCTCTTGAGACAATCAATCTCATCCACCAAATTCAGCAAAGTCACCGAAAACACGGAATTTCAAAACGGCGACATTGTGCGCTTTGACGTCAAATGCTTCGAAGATTGTTTCATCTATGTGCTGGTCAAATCACAAGCGACAAATCAGATGCCCCGCTTGATTTTTCCATATAGTGCCGACGACGATGTTGCCTTCAGCAAAGGAAATATGCTGGTCTTGCCGGAGAAAACAGCAGAAAGAGCGCACGCCGGCTCAGGCAAGCAATCGATAGCCGGAGTCAATATTCCGGGCGTGCCGGGACAGGAAGAAGTCTATATGCTCGCTGCACGCCACTCGCTGTTTGAAGCTTTCAATACCGCCAGTGCCGAGCAAGTCGTCTCAGACAATCTCAGTGGCATCTGCCAGGATGTCGCTCACGGATTGGCGATAACCCGCCCGGCCGGAGCGATTTTCCATGGGCTTGTCAGCCAGACCCAGGTCTTTGATCCGATGGAAAAGATAAACATTCTGTGCTTGCGACTGTCGCATCAAAGACCGTAGATCAAGATCGCGTTTTTAATTGCTCCCTCGGCGGCTCGAAGCGTTTTCTTGCTGACGGTCTTGGTCTTTGAACTTGATTTTGCTGGGGAAACAAGTACAGTGCCATTACCCGATTTGTTTCCTGTATTCTTTTTCGCTGGCGGTCTGGAGCGTTTTTTGCCCCGTTTTTTCTTTCCTGTGCCGTCGCGCCAATTCTCACGGTTTTTCAAGGTCTCGCGCACAATCTCTTTGAGCTCGCTGAGCTCGATGGCATAAGTCAATGTTTCCCATAGCACCCGCCGCCTTTTGGTCCACAGTCCAGCTGAGAGTTTGCGATCTGCAAGGATGCTCATGGCTTCCTCTTTCCACAACAACTGGCAAATCGCATATGGATCTACTTCCGGATTGAGGCGAGGAGCCCAGATCTCGTCGATATAAGGAACTCCATCTCTCACTCCGGCCACCATCAGTCCCCAAAAAGACGGCACCACTTTCATCGCCTCTTCAACATGGCGCTCGTCGGCAACCAGTGTCAGTTTGTCGAAGACCTTGTTATACGCAGTTTGTTGGGAGGGCAGGCGGTCTAGATTGTCCTCGGCACTTTTGATTTCATATCCGTGCAAAAAACCATTCACGGCCGCAACGTCGATGCGAAATTTGCCCTCAAAAATGCCCAGTTCATCAATTACTCTGGTGGCAGGATCAAGCGCTGAGATGCGCTTCATCTCAACTTCATGCAATATTTTTCTGATGTCTGCGTCGTGCATGATCGGTTTTTTTATGCCACCAAATAAGGTGTATCTTAGCAAAGAAAAACCAGCACTTACGATCGTGCCGGTGATGAAATTTGCTCTGCGCAAGCACAGGTGTTTTGACCCGATCGATCTCTTTACAAGCATCCTACAGATAGATAATTTCTGCACTACAGTCCCATTTCCCTATATCCGTAATATAGATTTAGAAATCTCAAATCCCCCTGGATGCAAGTTAAACCAGGGGCCCATCGCTCTAGCAAAGGTAAAGACGATGAAACGCACACGCGGCAAAGCGAATTTATTAGCTGGATTGGCAGTAGCGGTTGGTTTAAGCCAGCTTTTTGGCACCGTCAGTTCAGCTCAGACCTGTATGACCGAAGACCTGTTCTTATATAAAGAGCCGCAAAAACCGGCTCCAAAGTCACAGCCGGTCAAGGCCCCGGCCAAGAAAAAGAGCGCCGGCGCGGGTATAGCAGACCTGGATGCCAAAAATTCGTTCCACCAACCAAAGCCGAGTGATGAACGAGAAAGAGACCAAAGACAAAAAATCGCCGGTCGAAACTGACCGGGCGGAAGATGCAGAGTCGACGCTTGGCTTAAAAGCCAAGGGTGCTCTCGAACTGAAGCCCGGCCAGGTAATTGCCGACCGCTACACAGTCATCGAAGAACTGGGGCGAGGCGGCATGGGCGTTGTCTATAAGGTCAATCAGTTTGCGCTGTCCAGACTGATGGCTCTCAAAACAATTGATGCCAGCGATATTAGCGATGCAATCTGGCGCCGCTTCCAACAAGAAGCAAAAGCTACAAGCCTCCTGGATCATCAAAACCTGATTTCAGTGCACGATTTCGGTCTGCTGGAAGATCGCCATCCATATTTCGTGATGGATTTGGTTGAAGGAACGACCCTGGCCAAACGAATCGAGACCGGCGCGCCACTGAGTGTGGAGGAAGCGCTGCCGATAATGATTCAGGTCTGTTTCGGACTGGCCTATGCTCATGACCTGGGCATAGTGCACCGAGATATCAAACCTTCCAACATAATGTTGTGCAAAACCGCCATCGGCACCGCCAATTCCACAGTCAAAATCGTCGATTTCGGAATCGCCAAACTCCATGCAAACGAAGGATCGGAGAGCCAGGGGCTGACCAGAACCGGCGAGATTTTCGGCAGCCCGCTGTATATGAGTCCGGAGCAATGCCTTGGTTTGCCTGTCGATCACAGAAGCGACATCTATGCCGTCGGCTGCGTTTTCTTTGAAGCTCTGGCCGGAGTGCCGCCTTTCCAGGGTAATTCGGCCCTGGCAACAATGATGAAGCATCAATCTGAAGATGCGCCCACATTAAAGGAAGTCACTCTCGGCAAAGAGTTTCCAGATCAAATTGAAAAATTGATATCCAGGCTACTGACAAAAGATCCCGACCAGCGCTATCAGTCACTAAAGGCGGTGGCACGGGATCTGAGCCTGCTCCAGCAAGGCATGGAAGCGCAATCGTATACGGGAATAGTAGAAGGCATCGGCAAGGATTCGAGAACAAAAATGATTTCGCTGCACTACGCCGTACTGGCAATCTGTGCCGCCAGTCTTTTCACAGGCGTAACCGCCTGGATTGTAAAAGGCAATTTGGACGCCATTGACTATGAAAAAATAGTTCAGGGCAAGGAAACTACTAGACCTCACCCATATATTGAATTTAAAAATGAAAATGCCGACGAGAAGGAATTTACCACGCTAGTGACAAAAGACGGTGTACTTTGCCGAAGGTTTGAATTCCCGAAACATTTCGGTGATTACACAAATCTGAATATCCCTTTTTCGACAAAACCTGCTGAAGGAATTATTTATGTACCTGCCAATCAGGAGATTAAGCTGAAAGTAGCTGACATGAGCGCAGTAACCAGCCCCAAATTTTGCCTGCGATTCAAGTCCGATGATCTGGTAGCACTTGATGTTGCAAACAATGTCGAAGTCACTGACACTACATTTGAGAATATCGATCATCTAACTGAACTGAGACTGCTTTATGCTGCAGGCCTTGATATTTCCGACCAAGTAATCGAAAAATTGAACAGATTGTCGAAGCTGAAGGCTCTTTATATCGGCAAAACTGCAATCAGGCAAACTGGACTCGTTAATCTAAAACACTTGAAGGATTACTCTGAGCTGGGTCTAAACAAACTCGGGCCTATAGATAAAGTGTTAAAGAAACTGAGAGGATCGACAAGCTTGCAGTTTCTCTATATTGACGAGGACGAACTCACCGATGATGAGATGAAGGACATTGCTACATTGCCCAATCTCGGTTCTCTCAATATTGAGAAAAATCCGAAAGTTACAAATGCCGGTCTGAGAAATCTTCTGCCCCTGAAGAATCTGGTCGAATTACGCATTTCCGACACCGGTATTACTCCGGATGCAATCAGCGACCTCAAAAAATTTCCCAAGTTAGAAAAATTGTTCGTTTTCCCAGAAGTATGGAATGCAAAAGCAATTGCACGTGCAAAGGTTGAAATTCCCAGGTTGCAGGTTTGCCTCGATGAAATCGACTGGAAAAAAAGCACCGGACGGCAGAAGGATTTCGACGTACCGGTGGAAGATGTTGAACATTTTTTTGCCAAGCCAACCGTCACAGGACATTGACCAGAATTCGCTTTTTGAAAAGGTGCTTGTCATCAGCAACATGACAAGTGCCATTTTTTGGTACGATACCCAGTTCAAAAGGTTCTTGAGGCTGGTTTTCATGAAGCGCGCTCGATTCAAAAAGAGTACTGCTGTCTGTTTGCTTTCTTTTTTACTCGCTTTCATTGCACCGCAGATGGTGCCGGCTGAAGATTCACTGACCCACCCAAACTCACGGTAACGGTGGAATAGTTTAAGTGACATTGGAGTTTGAGACAAAAATAACTAAGGCGCTTCCCAGAAAGAGCCTTGCTGTCATATTCATTTTTCTGGCTCTTTTTTCCTCGGTAACCGGCGCGCGCTCACAGCAAGCAACAGATACCGGAGAGGACAAAGTGCCGCTTAGAGGACTGACTCCTGAAGCTCCGCCTGCCCAGGTTCATCCTTCCATTGCCACCCCTGATGCAGACAAACTGACGTCCGACAAACCACCGGATAAGAATGAAGATCTGCCTTTGACCACGCCGCTTGAAGAAGTGCGTTTTCGGTCTGTGCAAAGCAGCGGCACCATCTTTGTAGATCCCGAAAAGATTGCAGTCAAGGCGCCTGTATTGAGCGCCCTGATCACGCTCAACTCCAAGCTGTCTCCTTATCAATTGGATGCCGGCAACGCGCGCGAGGTCGGTTTGAAAGATGCGCTTCTTACCGCCCTGGGCAATAACCTTGATATCAAAGTATTCAGTTCTGAAACAGGAGTAAGGCGCTGGCAATATTTCGACAAACTGACCAATTTCCTGCCGACCATCGAAAACCGCTTGACCTATCAGGGTTTAAAAGGTTCGATTGCCAACCCCGCCGGTGTAGCGTTGCCACTCACCAACCCGTTTCTCACCATCGGCTCAGGATTTAGCCAGCCGATTTTTACAGGCGGCAGATTGCTTTACTCGGCGCTGCAAGCTAAGCATCAGTATCAGGCCTCGCAATTTACCCTTAAAGGCAGCACCAACGATGTCCTTCTGGAAGCGACCCGGCTTTACTATCGTCTTCTTGAAGATGAAGTGTTATTGCAAATTCGCATCAAAGCTCTGGAAGTTTCCGATGCGCTGGTAATTCTCAATCAGGATCTTTTCGAAGGCGGAGTGGTCACCAAGCTGGATGTGCTGCAGGCCCGCACACAACGTTCGAAAGACAGGCAGCATCTAATTCAACAGCAGGTCGACAGACGCAAAGCGGCTGTTAATCTCGCCACAGCGCTCAATTTGCACACGGACACGGACTTAAGCGCATCCAATACCATGGTGGCAAAGACTCGCCTGGTCGATGAAAATGTTGATATCAGCCAGCTGCTGCAGGTGGCAGTGGATAACCGCCCCGAACTGAAGCATTTCGATCAGCTGCGCATGGCCGCCAAAGACGCCATTAAGGTGGCGCGGGCAGAATTGCTTCCTACCGTCAATTTTACTGGTGCGGTTTTAGGAACGGGCAGCAAAGTGACATCATCCGGTCAAAACAATTCCGTTTTCTCGAGCGTACTATCGGGCGGCGACGTCGCCGGTGCCGTCTCCGGCAGTTCGGTGCCCCTTTCCGGTGGAAACAACGGTCCCAAGACCTTTGTAACCCGATCGCTTTTTTATCTTGGTCTGGAAGTCAGTCTTCCTTATCGAGGTCTGGGCCTGTCGCAAGTGGCAAACATTCAAACTGCCCGCTATCAAGCAAAAAGAGTACAAAACGAATTTGCACTTGCACTTACAAAGGTTTATCAAGAAGTGAGAAACACTTATCTTGATTGTATTGATGCTGAAAACCTGATTCGCGAGACAACCGATCAGGTAAACTCCTCAGAAGAGCAATTGTCGGTCGCCGAATACAGACTGAGAAACGGAGTCGGCACCAATCTCGATGTTATAAACGCACAGCGCGACTATACGGCCGCGCTTGTCGACAAGGCTAAAGCAATCATAAAATTCAACACTGCAGAAGCCAGTCTTTTGCACGCAACCGGCCGAATTACGGTAGACACGCTCACCAGCGCTTCGCCGATAAGGAAATAAGATATGTGGATCGTCAAGCTGGCATTGAGTCAACCGCACACTTTCATAGTGATGGCGCTGCTTATTTTTTTGTTTGGCTTTATCTCGATCAAAGAGATGGCGGTCGATATCTTCCCCATGATCGACGAACCGATCGTCAGCTGCGTTTGGACTTATACGGGCATGATGCCCGATGATATCGAAAACATGCTGACGACAGTGACCGAACGCGCGCTCACGTCGACAGTCAAAGACATCAGCTATATGGAGTCGATGTCTTTGAGCGGCATGAGCATCATCAAGGTCTTTCTGCATCAAGGCGGAAATATCGCCGAGGCCGTGGCTCAAGTCGCATCCACAGGCAGCGCCATTCTAAAGCAGTTGCCGCCCGGAATTACACCTCCTTTAGTTACCCAGTCATCGGCGACCGATGTGCCAGTTCTGCAACTGGTCGTCGGTAGTAAAAGACTGGGTGAAGCAGAACTATTCGATCTGGCGCAGTCTTTCATTCGCGTTCAACTTGCGGTCGTACAGGGTGCGACAATCCCGTATCCATACGGCGGCAAGTACCGCCAGGTCATGGTCGATCTCAACCCTGACGCACTGGCCGGCTACGGAATGACGCCTTACGATATCGTCAACGAGGTCAACAAGCAAACCATAATTGCTCCTTCAGGAACAGCAAAAATGGGCAGCATCGAGTACATAGTCGCGCTTAATAATATGCCGCGATTGATCGATACCCTCAATGAAATTCCGCTCAAGCATGTCCGTGGAGCTACCGTCTATCTCAAAGATGTAGCCTTTGTGCATGATGGTTTTCAACCTCAGTTGAATATAGTCAATCTGAATGGTCACAGAGCCGTGATCATGAGCATTCTGAAAAACGGCGATGCCTCAACTCTGGCTGTGGTTAATCAAATTAAGGGGCTCATGAGTCAGATTCAAGCATCCGTGCCCAAATCAGTGACTGTTGATATTCTCACTGACCAGTCAAAATTCGTCGTTGAATGCGTCAAAGAAGTGTTCCAGGAAGCAATTACTGCCGCGGGGTTGACGGCACTTTTGATGCTGGCCATCCTGGGCAGCTGGCGCAGTACTCTCATCGTCATAACATCGATCCCGCTTTCAATTTTTGCTTCCATTATCTGCCTCCATTTAACGGGCAATACAATCAATTCCATGACCCTGGGCGGCATGGCACTGGCAGTCGGCATGCTGGTGGATGACGCCACCGTAGAGATTGAAAACGTTCACCGCCAGATGGATATGGGCAAGACCGTCGTCCAAGCGATTCTGGACGGGGCTCAAGAAGTGGCGCTTCCGGCCATGGTTTCCACAGTCTCCATCTGTATCGTTTTCCTGCCTGTCTTCTTGCTTCCAGAACCGGCAAAATCGCTCTTTGTGCCTCTGGGAATGGCCGTTTCTTTTGCCATGCTGGCTTCCTATGGTCTTTCACGAACCATCGTTCCGCTCATGTCCAAGCGACTCTTCAAAGGCGAAGAGCATGGCGCCGGAGAAAAGAAAGAATCAAAAGACCCTGGCTTTTTCGGAAGCATTCATGCCTTTATCGATACCAATTTCGACAAAATTAGAGACATCTATCACGGCTGGCTGGGCACTGCGCTCGACCATCGCAGCATGGTCATCATCGGTTTTCTCAGCTTCTATGCTCTTTCTTTCTGTCTGCTTCCCTTAATCGGACGAGAATTCTTCCCGGCCATTGACGCCGGTCAGCTGCGCTTACACGTGAATGCACCGCCCGGCACCCGCGTAGAAGTCACCGAGCGCATCTTTCGTGCTGTCGAAAACCAGATTAAGAAAATCATTCCCAAAGACGAAATTGTGGTCATGACCGACAATATCGGCATGCCCGTCAGCGCCGTCAATTACGCCTTTTCGGATTCACAAACAATCAGCGAAGCCGATGGAGAGATACTTTTAACTCTAAAAGAAGAGCGCCAGCATCCGACTGCTTACTATCAGCGCAAAATTCGCGAAATGATCACCCGGGATTTTCCGCAGTGCAGCTACTATTTCCAACCCGCCGACATCATCACTCAAATTTTGAATGCGGGCTTGCCGGCACCAATCGACATCAAGATAATGGGATTTAAAAGAGATGAAAATTTTGAAATCGCCAAAAAAATTCTGCGCAAAGTCGAAAATGTAGAGGGAGCAGTTGATGTCTGCTTGCATCAAGTTTTAAACTCGCCCAAATTTCTCTTTGAAGTGGATAGAACCCGCGCCAACCAACTTGGTTTGAACCAGCGCGATATTTCCAATTCATTTCTGGTTTCCTTAAGCTCAAGTTTCCAGGTTGCGCCCAACTTCTGGCTCAATCACAACAATGGCGTCGAGTACAATTTAGCGGCCCAGACTCCGCAATATCGCATCAGTTCAATCACCGACCTCTATAACATGCCTGTGGCTACCAGTCAGTCGAATTTCGGAAGAGACACGGCTCAATTGCTCGCCAATGTAGCCAATCCGAAAAGACAGTACACTCCGGCAGTGGTCAATCATTTCAATGTCATGCCCGTATATGACGTTTATGCTGCCTGCCAGGGAAAAGACCTGGGTTCGGTCTCCGATGACATTCAAAAGATCGTTGACTCCTTCAGCAAAGATGCCCCCCGGGGTACAAAAATAGTCGTGGCCGGTCAAGTGCTGAGTATGAAGCTAGCATTCTACTGGCTCCTTCTCGGGCTGGCCGGTGCGCTGGTCTTAGTTTATTTCCTGCTTGTGGTCAATTACCAATCTTGGAGCGATCCCTTGATCATCTTGATGGCAATTCCTGGAGCGCTAACTGGAATTCTCTGGAGTCTTTTCGTAACGCAAACAGCTTTTAGCGTGCCTGCGCTGATGGGAACCATCATGACCATTGGTGTCGCTTCGGCAAACAGCATTCTTATGGTCACCTTCTGCAACGAGCAATTGAGAGAAGGAAAGACCGCCAGAGAAGCTGCTCACACCGCTGGACATCAGCGCTTTCGTCCGGTCAGCATGACCGCCATGGCCATGATTCTCGGCATGATTCCAATGGCGATGAGCAGCGGGCAAAATGCACCGATTGGTAGAGCAGTAATCGGCGGACTTTCAATTGCCACTTTCTCGACGCTTTTCTTTGTCCCTCTGGTGTTCAGTCATATGAGACAAAACAGCAAACTAAATTGGCCGAAAAAAGAAAAAGACAATCAAATTAGCGAAACGGAAAATTAGCAAATGGACCACGGAAAAAAGCAGATCCAAAAAAATCGAGACTCCAATGGAAAAGGAGGGTTGGCCCTCATTCTTGTGATCCTGGCAGGCGTATTTGTTGTGCTATTTTTGATTGGCTTCTTGCCCAGGATAGCCAATAAGAAGGATCTGCAAAGAGAGCATGAGGTAACCACCGGTGCGGTGCCGATAGTGCAGACCACGATCGCCAAACGGTCGCCCCTGAAAGAAAAAGGAGATCTTCCCGGCAATATCAGTGCCATTCAGTACGTGACCATCAATGCCCGAGTCGACGGTTATCTGAAAAGCAGGCTCGTAGACATCGGCGACTGGGTGAAAAAGGGTCAACTGCTCGCCGAAATCGATACACCGACAATAGATGAAGAACTGAATCAGGCAAAAGCAGATCTTGCCGAAGCCGATGCAAAACTATCCAGCTCGCAGGCAAAACTAAAAGAGGCAATTGCACAAGATGTGGCTGCCAAAGCAACAATACAAAGATCGCAAGCCAATGAAGAATATACGCATATAACCTCAGACCGCTGGATTACCATGGCCACCAAGGGAGCTGTGAGTTTGCAGAGTCGTGATGAACGGGTGCGTCAATTTAAGGATGCGACGGCCAATCTGCAAGTATCTGTCGCCCAGGAAAAGGCCAGCCAGGCGGCTGTATCTTCGGCCGCGGCCGAGGTAAATGTAGCCAAATCTCTGGTCAATGCGCGCGCAGCCAGTGTGGCGCGCATTGCCGCCCAGCAGAATTTCAAACGTGTGGTCGCACCATTTGACGGCGTTATCACTTTGCGCAAAGTGGACCCGGGAGCCCTGATTAGTTCCGGAAGCCAAATGCCGACACTGGAGCTGTTTCAACTGGCGAAAATAGACACTCTACGCATATATGTAAATGTGCCACAGACCTTTGCTCGCTTTCTTGTGCAAGGTCAGAAGGCGGAAGTGTTCGTTCCTGAAATGCCTGATAAAACTTTTTATGGCACTGTCACCAACATTGCCGGCGCGCTCGATCCGGCTACACGTACCAGACAAACAGAAGTGAGAATTGACAATCAATCGCACGAATTGCTACCGGGCATGTACGCTCAGGTGAAAGTGACAATCAAACGCGACGAGGAATGGATTACTGTCCCTGGCACAGCGCTAGTGCCGAA
>CAZHEZ010000063.1:0-34427 GCA_964531315.1 uncultured Candidatus Obscuribacterales bacterium
ATTGTTGGAAGCATTGGTCATGGCGTTCATCCGGGCAGCCAACTCGGAAGCAGCCGCTTCGAGCAAGGCCTGGAAGATGACGTTTTCCATATACTTCGGCAAAAGCTCGATTTCCATTACTTCCAAAATCGAAGGCTCGAAGAGCGTTTCGGCGGTCGGCTCTTTGACTTCGTCCTGGGCAGGCAATTCAATAGGCAGAACCTTAGTCTTGATCACCTTCGAGCTGATCATATTGATGAAATCAGTTCCAATCATCTCTACTGCATCGACTTTCTTTTCGACATATAGATCGGCAGCCTCTTTAGCTATCAATCGCGCCACTTCAACAGTGGGAATGGCCGGCAGATTCGTATGTTGCTTGATCTTTTCGATCTTGATCGATTTGAAAAATGCCGCTGCTTTCAATCCGACAAGAATCAGTTTTACTTCTTTCTTCTCTTCCTGCAATTGCCTGATGCGAATCATCGTCTCGCGGAAGATGATGCTGTTATAACCGCCGCACAAGCCACGATCAGAAGAAAGAATAATCAAGGCGACTGTCTTGATTGGTCTTCTTTCCAGAAGATGCAAGCCCTGCAGATCGATGTCCGCAACTTCAGCCACCGCCCGCTTCAGCATATGCACGACGGCTTGTGTAAACGGTCTTGCTGCCATCATCTTCGCCTGTGCGCGCCGCACTTTTGCCGCCGCCACCATTTTCATGGCTTTGGTGATCTTTTGCGTCGACTGCACCGATTTGATACGGTTTCTAATTGCTTTTAGGTTTGCCATTTCGCTTTATCTTCTGCCTGGTTATTTGTTGAAGAAGTTGGTCTTGAAGTTCTTGATCGCATCTGTGAGAGCCGTTTCGTCCTCAGCAGTAAGCTTGTCGCCGGTGTTGATTTTGGCTTCCAGATCTTTCGATTGGGCAGCCAGGAATTTATTCCATTCGGCTTTGAACTTGGCGATGTCTTTTTGTTCGATATCATCAAGCAGACCATTGTTGGCTGCATAGATGATCGAGACTTGCTGAGCCAGCGATAGAGGCGCATATTGCGGCTGTTTCAAAACTTCCGTCAGCTTTTGACCGCGGCGGATTTGATCTTGTGTCGCCTTATCGAGGTCGGAGGCGAATTGAGCGAATGCTTCCAATTCTCTAAATTGGGCAAGGTCGAGACGCAGCTTACCGGCCACCATCTTCATGGCTTTGGTTTGGGCGGCGCCGCCTACCCGGCTGACCGAGATACCGGCGTTGATGGCCGGACGGACACCGGCGTAGAACAAGTCCGTTTCCAGGAATATTTGACCGTCTGTAATCGAGATCACGTTGGTGGGAATGTATGCAGACACGTCACCAGCCTGGGTTTCAATGATGGGCAGAGCGGTAAGCGATCCGCCGCCCAGCTTGGCCGACAATTTGGAAGCGCGTTCCAATAAGCGGCTGTGCAGGTAGAACACGTCTCCGGGATAAGCTTCACGACCGGGCGGACGGCGCAGCAAGAGCGACATGGCTCGGTAGGCAACGGCGTGTTTGGACAAATCGTCGTACACGTTCAAAGCGTGCATACCTTTATGCATGAAGTATTCGCCAATCGAGGCTGCCGTGTAAGGAGCCAGGAATTGCAGGGCCGGTGCGGCAGTCGCCGAAGCATCGACGATTACGGTGTATTCCAGAGCACCATGCTCTTCGAGAATTTTGACGATGCGACCGACGTTGGATTCTTTTTGACCGATTGCTACATAGATGCAAATCGGGCGATTGGGCTGGTTTTTCTGGTTGATGATGGCGTCAATGGCGATGGCTGTTTTTCCGGTTTGACGGTCGCCGATGATCAATTCGCGCTGACCGCGACCAATTGGAATCATGCCGTCGATGGCGGAGATGCCGGTCATCAGTGGTTCGCATACTGATTGACGGGCAACGATGCCGGGCGCTTTGACTTCGATGGGTCGAAATTCAGTAGTGACAATCGGTCCTTTGCCGTCAATCGGCTGACCGATTGCATTGACGACGCGACCGAGCATGCCTTCGCCAACCGGAGTGGAGGCGATGCGGCCGGTGGTGCGTACTTCCATGCCTTCGGAAATTTTTCTGCCGTCACCGAGGATGACCACGCCGACATTGTCTTCTTCAAGGTTGAGCACCATGCCCATGGTTTTTTCCGGATCGGTAAATTCAACCAATTCGCCGGACATTGCCTTTTCCATGCCGTACACGCGAGCGATACCGTCGCCGACCTGAAGCACGCTGCCGACGTTGCTCACGTTGAGCGACGCTTGATACTTTTCCAGCTGCGCCTTCAAGATGGATGTGATTTCATCGGGCTTGATTGCCATGGTGTCTTTTGAACCTCGAGTCTCTGATTTACTGATTACTTGTTTTGTATTGAAGTTTTCTTTTTGATTGGCGCCTCTAATGCGCCCCTTAGAACTACACAGCCAGTAAGGCTTTTTCTATTGCTTTCAACTGCCCTTTGAGGCTGCCGTCAATAACTTGATCGCCCAGACGAAGAACAACTCCGCCTATTAGCGAGGGATCTACTTTTACATCCAGTTCCAAACGCTTGCCGAGATGCTCGGTCAAACGGGCTTTGATATTGGCTACCGCTTCGTCGCTCAGCTTTTCCGAACTGACCAGGCTGGCCGATACCAGATTGTTTTTTTCGTTGAGCATCTCTTTGTATTGATGCTCGAGCGGTCCCAAAATCTCCAACCGGCGCTTATCGGCCAAAAGGTCGAGCAAGCGCAAGGTCAGTTCGTTGACCTGTCCTTTTAAAACCGTCTTGAGAAGTTCTTTCTTTTGCTCTGCATTTACGGAAGGAAGCTCGAGCACAGTAGCAAACTGGCGGTCCGATTCGATCAATTGATTGAGCAAGTGCAGATCGCGATCGACGGCTTCGGGGGTGTCTCCACCCTGGGCCACGGCCAGATCGAGTGCAGCTTCAGCATATTGCGCCGCCACTCCCTGCAGTTCCGTTCTCATCCCAGTCTCCTTTAATTGTTGCGGCTGTGCGCCGTGGACTCAAACTTTCCCGGCTCGAAAGAATCTCCTGAGCGGGCGATGGTATCGAGTTCGGACATAAACTTATTGAGAAGCTCGCTCTTCACTCTTTCATTGACCTGGTTGCTCAGTTGCTCTTGCGAGATGGCCACTGCCGCTTTCACGGCTGCCGTTCTCAATTCGGTGACCAGAAGCCGCCTTTCGTTTTGAATGGCCGATTCGAACTTGATCAAAAGATCGTTCATTTCTTTTGTGGTCTGCTCTTCAATCAAGGCTGTGCTCTGCTGGGCTGCATGCTTGGCGTCGGCAATCATTTTCTGGATGTCTTTTTCAACATCGGCCAGCTGCTGTCTTTGCGATTCAAGAAAAGCACTGGCTTCCGCTTTGGCAGTAGCAGCCGCACTGATTTCGCTTTCAATGGACTGGCGGCGCGAGTTGAAAACAGGAGGCAGATTTTTGGCTATCAACCAACCGAGGAAAACCAGAAGCAAGAGCCAGTTGATCAAGTTGTCTTGAAACGGGTTAGCTCCATGCCCAGCGCCATGTTCTTCGGCATGGGTCTCTTCAATTTGCGCAGCAAAGAGATACATCAGCAGACTTCCTCGAGTACTTTGCGAACCTTATTGCGGTCGACATTTACAGACACCGACTCACCCAGAAGTTTTTTGGAGATTGTACTGACCAACTCCAACTCCTCCCCGACCAGACCTTCAACCAGCTCTTTCTTCTCCTCAGCCAATTCAGCTTTGGCTTTGTCGAGCTTTTTGCGTCCTTCTTCCTGAATGGTTTTGAGCTTGTCGTCCTTGACCTTTTGCGCCGCCTGAGCCGCTTCATTGAGAATGCCGGCCGATTGATGGCGGGTCGAATTGAGACGTTCTTGATAGGCAGCCAACTCGGACTCCGCTTTCAAGCGGCTCGATTTGCTGATCTCGAGGTGCTCTTGAATGAGCGACTTGCGATCGGCGATGGCTTTGCCCACAGGCTTGAGCATGATCTCATCTAACAAGTATATGAAGACCAGGAAGCTGGCGATAAAGATGATGTAGGTGCCGTTTAACTCGAACATTTCGAATTTGTTTCCTAAACTTGGATCCCCGAATTTCCTGACGTTTCCGTCAATTCTCTCGATCACGGACGGCCTGCCCAACAGGCCGTTTCAAGACAAATGCCTGCTTGAAGGCAAATGCCCTTTTTTAGCCAATCTTGCTGCCGAATTGGAAAAGCTGGATGGCGATAACGAATGCCAGAAGACCAAGCGCTTCCATGAGGGCGGCGATGATGATGGCGTTAACCAGGAGCTTTTGAGCCATTTCCGGTTGACGAGCCATGCCTTCCAGAGCTCTCGAGCCGGCGACGCCGATGCCGATACCAGGTCCGATTACGCCTACTGCGGCGATGCCGGAGCCGACCAGAGCTGCTGCTTTGATCATGGTTGTGCCGTCAACAGCTGCTGTTCCAGCTTGGGCAATGAGTGTGTGGTCCACAGTTGATCTCCTCTAAACGTCTGTTTTTGACTAACTTAGCCAGGCTTGCGCCGTACTAAAAACTCGGTTGTCAGCGCTCGGTCACTTACAAATGCACAGGTGAGCGCATCCGCTTGGCACGAACCAATCGAACCAGCCCAGATTATAACAAGTGCTGATCTGAGCTTTCTGTCGAATCTATGCGGTTTTCGGGGTCGTCAACTGGTAGTCCAGGTAAATTTCCATTCATACCGGAAGCCGCCCAAAAGCCAAAAGGCATGCGCAAAGACAAGCTTTTCAAGAGAAAACCGCTGTCCGACCCTTAGTGATGCTCGAGAGTCAAACCAATGTAAATCGAGGTGAGAAGCGCGAATACGAAGGCCTGGATGACGCCGATGAAGAGTTCGAAAGCCATAACGCCGGTGGGCACAATGGCTGGAACCATGCCTATAGCCGCTGCCCGCATCAATTCGTCGGCCGTGATTACCATCATCAGACGAAGAGCCAGTGTGGCTGGGCGAATCACCATATCCATCCATTCGATCGGATTGATGTAGAGCTTCAGATAACCGAGTCCGTGAGCCCAGAAACCGGAGGCGATATAGACCAGGAATGAGACGGTGGCCAGCCCGAAAGTAACGTTGAAATCAGTGGTTGGCGAGCAAATTTCGAAGGGCTGATGGTCGATATGGGGCCAGGTGATTCCGAAATTCGGTGCCCAGTGCTCCAGGGCCAGCCAGGGGCCGACTCCGATGAAATTTGCCGTTAATACAAACATAAAGATTGCTGCAATAAGCGGCAAGAATTTCTTGTAGTGATGACCCATCAAACCCTTGATAAGGTCCTCAACGAAAAGATAAATCATTTCCAGTATTTGCTGGGCGTTTGAGCCAGCGCTCTTGCTGGTCATGGCCGGCACAATCAAGGCGCAGGAAGTAAGAATGAAGCCCATGCAAATCCAGGTCATAACCAGTGTGTCGATGTGGATATCGCCGTAGGTGCCCAGATTGATTGGACCGATGGGCGGAAGTCCCAAAAAGCGGTCATTGAGCCACGTCGCGTCTGGTGCTACTTCTTTGAGGGGCAGATTTCTTCCAAGCATCTCTTAAACCGGTCTCTTGTTTGACGGTGGGTATGTCTTTCGGCTATAGCCGCGCTTTGTGGAAAAGGGGCAAAGCAGCCATTTTCGTAAGCACTGCGGCGGAGCCTGTGCCGCAACCAAATCTGGAAAGGCACTGGAGATGAATAATATCAGATGACTTTAGCCGGACTGGGCGCCCCAAACACAACCTTAACTATCTGACTTATCAGCGAAGTCATCTTTGTCGTCATCATAGGGAATCGGCTTGGCGTTTGGTGGAACGCCCTTGGTGTCCAGAGAAGTGGCCTTCTTGACCATGCGCCATAAGCCCAGCCCGCCTCCCAAGATAGACAAAGAGAGCGAGCACCAGGGCGCCGAATGCAGCTTGTCATCAAGAAACCCGCCACCCCAGACGCCGAGCATAACCAGAACCGCCGCCCCTAAAACCGCATCGGAAACGACAAACATGGTGCGCTGAAAGCCTGTGAGTCCGCCTGCTGTATTATCTGCGTCTTTCATATATCGATACCAATGGCGTTCTATTTAGATCCCGGAAGAAATACCCTGAAGTCAGGCGAGACAAGCTGAAAAACGCTGGAACCAAAAATGATCGGCGTCTGTCTCCAAACCTAGCGTACCCCAGAGATGACTGAAAACTTGGCTAAAAGTGCCGGGCGAAGGCCTGGTGGGTACAAAGTTATTGTCCTGGAGCATATTCTTGGCAGCCGCCAAGGTCTGACTGGGTTGCCAGGGCACAGATAGTCTGAAAATGGGGCATAAGGTTAAGTGTGAACTTGCTACACTACATTTAATCCGTATTATTCAGAGGCCTTTGCGACCATTATTGGCAACAACAGGCGCAAACAAGGGCCAGTTCAGCTAGAAGCCAGCCAAAAGGAGTTATCAGCACATGTTCGACAGGCTAGCCAACTTAGTGAAGGCTATGTTCAATGCCTTGCTGGGACGGATGGAAGATCCCCAGATAATGCTGGAACAGACCTATCAAGATCTCCAGTCGAACCTGATTCAAGTTCGCCAGGCAGTGGCTCAAGCAATCGCCACCGAAAAGCAGCTCGAACAGCAGCTGCAAAAGAACAAAGAACAGGCCGAAACCTGGCATAACCGGGCAGCCATGGCCGTTCAACAAAACAATGACGACCTGGCCAAGCAGGCTCTCCAGCGCAAACAGCAATATCAACAAGCCGCCCAGGATCTGGAAGCGCAACTTAAAGTTCAAAAAGAAACCACCAATACCTTGAGACAACGGCTCACCGATCTGGAATCCGAAGTGCAAAAGGCGTACACCAAGAAGCAAGTGCTGATTGCCCGCGACAAAGCCGCACAAGCCACCAGCAAAGCCAACGAGATTCTCTCCAAGACCACTGCTTCCGGCGCCATGAACGTCATCGAAAAAATGGAAACGAAAGTGCAGGAGCGCGAAGCTCGTGCAGCAGCTCTGGCTGAGTTGAGCACCGATCAATTAGACAAGCAATTCCGCAATTTCGAAGGCAAAACCGATATCGAAATGGAATTGCTCGCCCTCAAAGGCAGCATGGGCAAATCGACCGAAGCACCCAAGCTTTCCGTCAAAGAACCCGTCTTGATCGAAGTCAACAAAAACAACGACGACGAAGTCGACGCCCAAGAAGTAAAAGAACTCAACGAAAATTAGGTAGCCGGCGCGTTGCACGCGCCTGAAATTGTCGAATTTGGGCGAGCCGGTTATGCTTCGCTGTTCAGTTCGGTGGCGATACGTTCGAAGTATTCTCGAAAGCGACCCTCGAGAATGGCTGCGCGAGCGTTCCTTGCTTCTTTGATCAAATAGGTGATGTTGTGCAGCGAAAGCAGAGCGGCACCGGACATTTCGTTGGCTCTGACCAGATGATGCAGGTAAGCCCGCGTATAGTTTTTGCATGTATAACAGGCGCAACCGGGATCAAGAGGCATGAATTCTTCTTTGAAGCGGGCGTTTTTCATGGCCAGCCGCCCTTCAAATGAGAAGGCGGAGCCGTGTCTGGCCAGACGAGTAGGGGACACGCAATCGAACATATCGATACCACATCTGATGGCATAGGCAATATCCCATGGCGTGCCGATTCCCATCAGATAGCGGGGCTTATTTTCAGGCAGAAGCGGCGCCGTAAATAACACTATGCGCTCAATCACCTCGCGGCTCTCACCGACAGCCACTCCGCCAATGGCATAACCAGGCAAAGGATAAGAAGTGACCACATCAACCGACTGCTGACGCAAATCTTCAAACATGCTGCCTTGTACAATCCCGAACAAAGCTTGATCGGCCGGTCGCCGGTGTTTCTCCGCGCAGACTGCCAGCCAGCGGTGGGTGCGCTCCATCGAAGCCGAGGCTTCCTCATGCGTGCAAGGATTTTTTACACAATCGTCAAAAGCCATGATGATGTCAGCGCCCAGGGCGTTCTGAATCTCCATCGAGCGCTCCGGACCAATGAAATGCTTTCTGCCATCCTTATGATCTTTGAAAAAGACGCCCTCTTCGATAATGCGTCTAAATGAATCAAGGCTGAATACTTGAAAGCCGCCGGAGTCGGTCAAAATGGGCTTATTCCAGGCAGTAAAGGCGTGCAGCCCACCGGCTTTGGCAATAAGCTCGTGCCCGGGACGCAGAAAGAGGTGATAAGAATTGGCCAAAACTATCTGGGCGCCCGTCGCTTCCACCTGGTCATATGTGAGAGATTTCACCGTACCATTGGTGCCGACCGGCATGAATACGGGCGTCTCCACATCGCCGTGCGGCGTCGAGAAAACCCCGGCGCGCGCGCCTGACCAGGGGCAGACCGCCTGCAATTCAAACTTAAGAGCTGTTTCAACCACCATCGAAAAACCATAGCAGGCTGGCAACCTAACGATCAATAATATATGCGCAAAAACATGGCTTCAAAAAAATGCACAAATCAAGGCGCGACGAGAGCAAGAATTCGGCACTGGTAAGAAAGTTAGGAAGAAGCGTTGCAGTCGTGCTTGCTTTCTATCTGGCCGTGTCGGGCACAGCCTGCAGTGCGGAAGACAACATAATCGCCACAGTCATGAAAATCGATGCGATCAAATTTCGCATCGCTAAGAGTCATTCAATTTCCGGCAGCGAGCAGAAGCCGGAGGGCGATGCCGAGCCTACAGTGCACGTCTATATGACTTTGAGCGAACATGCGTATCCATATGTTATCTCTCTGGGCAATTTCGTTGTTTTGAAAACCAAAGACGGAGAGACAAAAATCCTCGATGAATTCGGGGAAAGAATTCCAATGCCCAACCGCCAACCCGAGCGCGTTGGTTTTCACAAAGGCGATTTATTGGCTCTCAAAGCATTTGATCTGGCCGCCGAAGGCAAATACGTGGCCGCCTTGAAAACAAATGATGCAGCCCTTAAATACGCGCCCAACAGTTATCGCCTGCACAACAATCAAGGCGTTTTTCTCACTCTGGTCAATCGTCACGAAGAGGCGCTCAAAGAACTGGCCGAGGCGATCAAACTCAATCCCAATTGCGCAGCAGCCTATGCCAATCGCGCCTGGCGCTCCATTGCCACAAGCAAACCGGCGCTGGCCGCTGAAGATGCTCAGGCAGCCCTCAAAGTCGAACCGAAATTGAATTCGGCGCGTTTGTGCCTGGTCAAATCCAATTTAGATGAAGGCAAGAAAGAAGACGCCCAGAAGCTGATTGAGGATACAGGGCTGGCCGGCAGAAATGATGCCGCATCGCTTAGATTGCAGGCGGAGACATTTATAGCCAATAAAGACTACAAAGCCGCGCGCGCCACTTTGCGCAAGCTGATTTTGCTGACCCCTAATGACGCCAATGTGGTCCTGCAACTTGCATACGTATCGGATATGGAAGGCGATCTGGACGAAGCGATTGGGCGGGCCAGGCAGGCGGTGACGATGGCTCCCGACAGTCCCGGCGTGCGCGAGATACTGGGCAGATATCTGGAGAAAAACAGAGACGATCAGGCGGCCTCGCTGCAATATGAAAGTGCGCTCGACGTGCTCAATGACGTGGCTCCCAAGGATCGCATGAAAAAAGCCCTGAACATTGAAGGTGCACTGCTGAGAACCTGCATGCGCTTAAACGATTTCAAACGAGCCGAAACCTGGACGAGCTATTTCACCAAGCAATTCCCTGCCTCGGCAAGCGCCCATTACAATCGCGCCTGGCTCTTGGCTCAAGGCGGCGAAGATTACTATATAAAGGAAGCGCTGGCAGAGTACGACACGGCGCTCAAACTGGACCCGGGCTTGAAGCAGACCCACTACAATCTGGCCTTGCTGTCTATAAAAACCGGCGACAAGAAACGCGCTGAGTCCGAACTGAAGCTGTTTTTAGAACTGGCTCCCGACGATCCCGACCACGAAAGCGCCAAATCGCTTTTAGCCAAATTGCAAGCCGAATCCAAACCGTAACCGGGCGACGCATGGCATTGACTGACCGGGCGACGCATGGCGTCGCCCCTACTCGGGCAGGTCTTTGAATTGGACTATTTCTACGTTGCTGCGTACTGATTCTACTTTGGCTGCTTCAGCGCCCGCCAGCAAGAAGGGCGGATCGAGGAAGTCGTCGGGCATGCCGGCGATGCCCATGGAAAGTATGATATCGCTGCCGTTTGCGGTTTCCAGCGGTTCTTTCTTCAAGGAATCGATGATGCGGCTGGCAAAAATCGAGGCGCCTTGCGGTTTTGTATTGGGCAAAAGGAAGGCATAATCACCGTTTTCATAGTGAGCCAGAAAGTCTAAGGGGCGTTTGATCATGGATAATCGGCGCGCCACCGCGTCCATGTTTTCCACGCTGAGCGGCTCTCTGACTGTGATCGAGCCCTGCCTGATCGTTTTCATCTCGAAGATAATTACTGTCAGGGCACTTTCATATCGAAAACGACGCAGATATTCCAATTCCAAAAAATACAAAAACGACTCGTAAGTCAACATGCCGGTGTCCGCTCTGCGTAAGCTGTTGGCCACGGTCTCGATGGTTTCGGCATCAATCAGCTTCGGCATCAAGGCCCGATTGGCCATGCGCGGCTCGCATTTCTTGATCAGATCAAGACGCAAAAGCTGCGCTACAAGGCCCGCCCATTTGCTGCGCGGAAGCCCCAGCCCGCGGGCGGCTTCGGCAAGAGTGGTGGTGGCATTGAATCGATCGTATAGCTTTTTGAGCGACGTTGTATCCAATTTGGATGAATTGACGATCTCATCAAACTCTTCTTTGGTGAGCGCCGTTTGCTTCTTATCGAGCAGAGAATCAGCATCAATTCCGGCATTAGCAAGGAAGTTTGCGCAATCGATAATTTTTACGCCCTTGAGCATGAGAGTATCGAGCGGCAGGTCGACAGTTTTCTTAGGAGCCGCTTCCTTGGGCTGAAAGTTGAAGTGCCCTTCCTTCCATGTCAAAACTTCAAGCAAAGCATCGGTACCCTCTTCTTCCTCAGAATAAGCATGCACCGGGGCGCCGTCCTCGAAAAATACATGCGTGCGGCAGTGCGCGTTCTCGAAGGTAAGCTTGCCGGTCATCCGGGCCAGCTGCATCGAGGGCAAGAGGTTGGTCACTTGTACAAGCGCCAAATCACCTGATAGGACTGCCTTCTTGGGCGTTTCAGTCTTGCTTGAGGAATGCTGTGGATGGTGCGCAGAGCTGCTGAATTGCTCGAGATTGAGGTTGTCTCTGGAATGCCTGCTGGTCACCTCTTGCTCGCGAGGAATACCTTCCACCAGGCTGCCGTCGGACTTGCGAGGATGCCTTTCGTCTTCCGGCAGCGACGTGGTTACCAGGTTATATACAAGCAGAGCATCCTCGCTCACATACATCCAGAGAATCTTCGCAATTGAGTCATGGAAGACATGCATGCGCCATTCCGGGTCTTCGCCTAGATTATTGGACTCGACGCTGAGAGTATATTCAGCCTCGCAGACCGCGTCTTTCCAGGCGACGACCACCTTGGAGCCGCGTTTAGCCTGAGCTTGGGACAAGAGCTTCTGCAAGTCGCTCAGGAGCGGGCGACTATCCATTCGCTGAATTGTAGGACCCTTACTGGATGGCTTTTGCATAGACAGGCGACTATCAAACGGCTGGCAAGTGCGCCGAATTCACTTTTTCAATGTTCCACACCAAACAAAAGAAAAGAACATTTCTTCTAGAAATGACTTCTTTTCTATATGTTCCCAGCGGTGATCAGGTCTAGCGGCATATAATCACCAGTGTTGCCAAGAGTTCACTGAGATATATCTAAGATTACCGATAGTAGTCTGGGCGGATCACCGGTGGTGGCACCAACGTGAAACCAAAAGTGGTGACAAATCAACGGAAAAACCGCTAAAATACGCCTGTACACTTGGTCGAACATGTCCGGACTGTTTGAATAAACCGCCAATTCAGCGAAAATTCTTGACACCAGATTCAGTGTATAGTCTAATTCGGCTGAAGAAAGCGTTTCAAAATGCGTTAGTGGGGGACTCTTTTGAGAATCAAGGAAATCGAACTTGACAACTTCAAGTCGTTCGGTAAGATAACTCGAGTTCCGCTGCTAGACGGGTTTACGACCATCTCCGGTCCAAACGGATCGGGCAAGTCGAATATCATCGACAGTCTACTATTTGCCCTAGGTCTTTCCTCGACTCGGACCATGCGAGCGGAAAGATTACCGGATTTGCTCAATAATCTTTCCGGCAAAAACGAAGCGAAAGTGACTGTCCGCTTCACTGATGACAAAGAAGCTCATATCGAAGTATGTCGCCGTATCCGTGTAAAGGATAACGGTTATACCAGCACTTATATGCTGAACGGGCGCAATGCCACGCTTACAGAGATTCATGACGAGCTGACCAAATACAATGTCAGCCCCACCGGATACAACGTGATCATGCAGGGCGACGTGACCGGCATCGTCACCATGAGCGGATCAGAGCGCCGCAAAATTATCGACGAATTAGCCGGAGTAGCCGAATTCGATCGCCGCATCGATCAAGCTAAAAACGAATTGGCGGCCGTTGCCGAAAAAATCGACCACAAGCGCATAGTTCTGGCTGAAATTGCCATTCGGCTGGAGCAGCTCAGATCAGACAGAGACCATGCCCTCAAATATTTAGAACTAAAGAGTCAGAAAGAAACTCTGGAAAAAGACCTGGTTTTTGTCAGACATTGCGAAACACAAACCAAACTCGAGACGGAACGCAAAGAGCTCGAAAAACTCGATCAAAAGGAAGCCGATCTTCAGGCAAAACTTGAAGAAGTGGAAATCAACCTGGTCAAGTTGCGCGCAGAGCTGGGCGCTCTCGAACAAGAAATTCGCGAAAAAGGCGGCAACGAACAGCTGCTGCTACGGCAAGAGCTGGAAAACCAACGGGGCGAATTGACCCGGGAAGAAAACAAAGCCAGCAACCTGGCCGGCGTCATTGGTGAAAAGACCAAGCTGATTAAATCAGTCCAGGCGCAAATAAAAACCATCGACAAGCACTTAAACGATATCGCCAAGCAAAAGAAGCAGCACGGCGAAGATCAGCAGGCCGTCCAGCTCGGTTTGATGGAAAAACAAGGCGCATACAGTGCCGTCATGGCTGAAATCGAAGTGATGCGCCAGGAAAAGGATTCATCTTCCGAGAAGGTGGCCACCCTGCATACCGACTTGCAGCATCTGCGCGATCAGCGCCACAAGCTGGAAGTAAGAAAGACGGAATTGACGACGACCAAGACCAATCTTGAAAAAGAATTGGTCACTTTGCGCGACAAGGCCACCAACGCCATCGGCCTACTCTCGCAATCCAAAACCACAGTCGCTCAATACGAGCGCAAATACCAGGATCACGAAGCGCTGGTCACCGGCGTGGACAGGACCATTCGTCAGCTCGAAGACGAAATGCAATCGACCAGAGATGAAATCGAAGGCAAGCGCACTGCCCTGGAATCGATGCAAAAACGTTTGATCGAATTGGAAACGACCAAGGAAGTGGTCGGCGAAAGCGGATATGGACGCGCTGTTGAATCAATATTAAATGCCAATATCCCGGGCGTTCATGGCACAATCGGTCAGCTCGGCAATGTCACCGACCAGTACACGACCGCACTGGAAATCGCGATCGGACCTCGTCTGGGCCATGTAGTTGTCGACGACGATCAAGTCGCCCAGCAATGCATCGACTACTTGAAGAAAAATCAGGCCGGTCGTGCCACCTTTGTTCCTTTAAATAAGATCCAGACTCAACCACCCGGTCTTTTGCCCAATCGTCCGGGCGTGATTGATTTTGCTTATAACCTTATAGACTTCAATCCCCGCTTTGCCAGGGCATTTCAATATGCTTGCGGACAAACCATTGTGGTTGAAGACATGGAAGTCGGCCGCAAGCTGATCAACCAGGCTCGCATGGTGACGCTTGAAGGTGAAATGTTCGACAAATCAGGCAGCATCTCCGGCGGTTTTGACAATAAAGCCAAATTGCACTTCTCATCGCGCGGTGAGACAGATCTTGCTGTTTTAAAACAATCCACCAAAAACCTGAGAGACCAGGTCAAATGGGCTCAAGAGTCACTCAAAGAAACAGAAGCGGCACTGGCCGACGAGCGCGCCAAAGCCAACACACTGCGCGCAGAGCTTTCGCAAAGACTGGTTGAATTGGAAGCGAAGCGCAAAGCGCAAGTCGATCTGGAAAATGATATTGAAGGCGTCAAGCCCAAATTGAGAGAGCACGGAGATCAAGTCGACGTGATCGATCAAGAGATGTCCGGTCTCGATGTGTCCTTGAAGGACCTGGGCAAACAAATAACCAAACTGGAAGACTCGCTCAATGAAGTCAGAGACTCAGGCAAGAAGTCGCGCATCGAAGAATTGATTCACGAATCGGAAGAACTGCGTGAAGGTCTGGAAGCCGTTGATAAGGAGCTGAAGGAAATTCAGCGCCTCACCGATAAGTTGGAGACGGAAGAGAGACTGGAACAAAATAGTCGCGAACAACTGGCCAAACAATTCGAAACAGCCTCAGGCGAAATGGCTGAGCTGGAAGCGCAAAAACCGCAGTATGAGCAATTAATCGCCACTCTGCGTCAATCTATCCAGGAAAAAGAACAGCAGATTGAAGTGCTGTCAGAAGAATTGTAAGGACTGAGAACGGCCAAGGACAATATCCACGAAAAACTTACCGGTCTGGAGGTGGAAAGAACCAAAGTCGAACAAGACCAGATTCACCTTGCCGAACAGCGCAAAGAACGCAAGCTCGCTCATTACGATCTGCAAAATGAATTGACTCAGCTGAAAGCTGAGATCGAGCGCTTGCTTGAAGAAAACCCCGGATACGAGCCGCCTTCGCAGGGCACTGTCGACCAGATGAAACATCAGGTCGAACGGCTGGAAAAACGCATGCGCGCACTTGAACCGGTCAACATGAAGGCTCTGGATGACTACAACCAGACCGACCAGCGCAAGAAAGAACTGGACGAGCACCTGACCACGCTCACCGTCGAGCACGATGAAATCATCCAGCGCATCGCCGGTTATGACGAATTGAAGAAGCGTACCTTTATGGAAGCCTTCGACGCCATTAATCTCAACTTCCAGAGCATCTTTGCAGAGCTGTCGCACGGCACGGGCCGCCTGGAGCTGGAAAATCCGGAAGATCCGTTTAGCGGCGGTCTGATTATCCGCGCTCAACCAAGAGACAAGAAGATGCAACGCATCGAGGCACTTTCAGGTGGTGAAAAATCACTGACGGCGCTTTCATTCGTGTTTGCTTTCCAGAGATACGCACCGGCGCCATTCTATGCTTTCGACGAAGTCGACATGATGTTGGACGGCTCGAACGCCGAGCGTTTGGCGCGCATGGTCAAGGCTCAATCGGAAAGCGCTCAGTTTGTCGTCGTCAGTTTGCGACGCCCGATGATCGAAAATTCTGATCATGCCATTGGGGTTTCACTGCGCGCGGACGGTTTCTCCAGAACAGTCGGCATCAAGGAAATTCATATCCCCGACGAAGAGCAGCATGCTGCAGCGATAAGCGCATGAGGTCTGCCTGATGGAAAGTCACGACAATTCAACCGTCAATCCGAGCCCGGCTCCTGTTTATGCACCGCCGGCCGCTCCTTATATTGATCCGGCGGCAAGTGTTGATGTGGCGGCAGACATCGATGTGGTCGTGATTGATGCAATGGTCAATGCTTCCAGTGATTTGAATATAGATATGTCTGTGGCACGGGCAGGCGCCAAATCAGTCGAAATTGATATTCCTGTTTTTGGCTCCGAAGAAAAGAAGTCAAAACTCGAAGCTTCAGTCACCGAAAAGCCGGTCGACGGTATCGAAATCCTCATCAAGCTTGCCGAGTCCGGCGACATCGATCCGAAAAACATCGATATCATCGACGTCACCGACAAATTCCTGAGAGCAATCGCGGCAGCACCGAAAGAAAACTTGCGCCAGAGCGGCAAGATTATTTTCCACGCCTCGGTTCTTCTCAGAATGAAAGCCGAAGCTCTCCTGGCTGAAGCCTCTGCAGAGCTGGATTTGGGCGGGGACGACTTCATCGACTTCGATGAAGATTTGCTGGCCATGGATACCGACCAACCCAGACAAATCACTCTGAGAGATCTCGAGAAGGCTCTGGTTCGTCGTACAAACAACAAACAGAACCGCCAGCGTAAAGTTACACTCCAACAACTGATCGACGCCCTGAAAGACGCTGAAAAGCTGGAAAAGGAGCGCCTGGAGAAAAAGCCTCGCCAGCGCATTCAAACCGACGGCTATATAGACGTTAGAGATGTCGAAGACATACTCGAACTTGCGCATGATGAAGATATTGAAGTGACGATCGCCAAGGTCGATCGCCTGCTGGAAGATTCGATCAAAGTCGGAGACGCGCTTACTCTGCTGAAATTGATCAAGATGCTCGGACCGAAATCCGATTGGGTCGATGCGTTTTTAGCGGTACTATTCTTGTCAAATGCAGGTAAAATAATACTTGAACAAGAAGAGTTCTACGGACCAGTTCAAATCATCAGAGCCGAAGAAATGGCTTTTGGACAGGCGTTTAAGGTGACAGGGGTCGATCACACGACTCCGGAGCAAACTCAGCAGGCTCAGGAACGTGCGCTCCCTCCAAAGCCTCGAAAGTCAAAAAAAGCCCAAATCGAAATTCCAATTCCAACAGATAACGTGATTTAACAGTGAGTCTAAAAGCAAAGATTGAATCAGTTCTATTCTTGACCGAAAAACCTGTCAGAGCTCAGGCCATTGCACGTATCGTCAACGAAGATGTGCAGGTGGTTCGTCAGGCCATATTGGAATTGATCCATGACTATGAAAACCGTGATGGAGCCCTGGAGATTGCCGACGACGACGGATATATCATTCAGGTCAAAGATCAATATTCTTCAATTATCGATGAATTCCTGCCGATGGAATTGCCTCTGGCGCTGCTGCGCACACTTTCAGCAATCGCCATCAAGCAGCCTGTCGCCCAAGCCGAGATCATCAAGATTCGTGGCGCCGGTGCTTACGACCATATTAAAGAACTGCTCGCCCGCGAACTGATCAATAAGAGAGAAGACGGGCGTTCGCCGCTTCTGACCACGACCAAGCAATTCCAGGACTATTTCCGCCTCACCCAGGACGCCAAGTCACTGCGTACGGAATTGCGCAAGAGTGACAAGAAGAAAGTTCAAGATGAAGAAGGCTCCTTTGATGCCACTCCCGCCCTTGATGGCGAGACCGACAGATTGGTTGTGCAGCTCAAGCTCGAAGACGAAGCTCAGGAGAGAGAAACACTCTCTGGTCAGTCGTTACCCGGCCAGTCAAGTGATACAAACCTGGATTCAGACTCTGAAAGTGAAGAAACCCGAGCTGAAATGGATATCGAAAGCACTCCTTCTGTGACCATCGCTCCGGCTGCAGTAGAAACTGCCTTAGAAAGCCTGTCGGACGGTTCCGGTGACCTCGGTTAATTCAGTTGCCGCGGTTCTGGTTTGCGCCGGCAGCGGAAAACGCTTTGGTGACGAATCGCAGTCGGCAAAGCAGTATCAGCTTTTGAACGGCAGCCCCGTATATACCTGGGGGCTCAGATGCCTCATTGAGCACGATCGAATCAGTCAGGTAGTGCTCGTGGTGGCAGAAGGCTTGAAAGAGGAGATCTCTGCCGACGTAAATAAATGGATTAGCAAAGGACTGGATAAATTATCGGTCACCACCGGAGGTGCGAGCAGACAGGCTTCTGTTTTCAACGGTCTGAAATTGCTCTCTGAGCAGGCGTCTGCGCCTGACGCTGTTCTCATCCACGATGCCGCCAGACCATTTGTCAGTGCCACCATCATTGATGACGTCATCAAGTGTATAGAAAAGGAAGACGCTTGCACGGTTGGAACACCGGTATCGGATACGGTGAAGCAAGTAAGCAAAAACGTGATCAACGAAACGGTTGACAGGACCAATCTTGTTGCAGTGCAAACGCCCCAGGCAGCAAGGTTTGCAGCGCTTCTTGACGCGCACACACGCGCTCAGGCTGACGGTTGGGTCACCACGGACGATGCGGGAATTATGGAGATGGCAGGATATAGAGTAAGTGTGGTCTTGAGTACAAGATGGAATATCAAGATCACTACAAAAGAAGACTTGCGCATATGTGAGGCACTAGCGCTCGCAATTAATCGTTGAGCGAAAGCCTGATGCCAAACGGCTTTCCAGCGTGCTATCACCGGTGATGGCACCTTTTTCTACTTGCGAAAAACCATGAATGAACTAGAATGATGGCATGATAAGACACCATCTCAGGTGGCATATTCAATAGATGCTTCGTACTGGGTGATTGATAGTCGGTCTCTTATCAACACAATATACCTACAACGATAATCATCGAAGAAGGACTACAATGGCTGACGACACCCAAGATACGATGAATGAAATTCCGTTGCCTTCGGCAAGCGGACGCGGTGCCAGAAAGGAAGTCGACTTATTCCCGGCGATTGCCGAAAAGCGACTCGTGCCTATGACAGCAATACGCTCAACTGCACCAGAGCGGATCGGTACTCAAATCTCCATGTTCGAGCCCGTCTCTTTTGACGAAGCTGTTGAAATTGTTGAATGCTTGCGTTCACGTGCGGCGACAACAATCTCTCTGGGCAACATGAAGAAGATCGACGCCAACCGCTTGGTCGACTTCGTCGCCGGTGCATCAGCTGCATTGGATGGCGACTTCCATAAGCTTAGCGAGCAGGTGTACATCTTCTGCCCCAGCAACATCAAAATCACCGTGCCCGGCAAAGCTGCCACAGCACCGGTTCCAGGTTTTGATACAGGCGCCGCACTTGATTTCTTATATTCACCAACCGGATCGAACCCGTTTACAACCAGCTCTCCCTGGCCCAACGCCTGAGCTTCCGGATTAAATGAATTAATGAATTTTCATCAAGCGCATGCTGGGTGTTTGATTCACAGCCCTTCAAGTTTTTTAACAGCTACCCTCTGAGTCCGCTGCTATCATTGATGGACAATGCATTCGATGGAAACCCCATCAGGTGCAGTGTTTCCTCCTTACCTAATCCACCACAAACAAGCTCTTCCCTCCCAGATTTCCTCGGGGAGGGAAGTCTTTTTATATGCGTTGCATATAAAAAGAACATACGCTTGATATCCGGCAACCAGGCTCAATTCTGTCGTTTTAGCCGGCAAATTTTGCACCCTTGGTTCGACACTGGCAGCAAAGAAAGTAATCGGTCGTCCAGTAGGGGCGGCCAAAAGTTCGCCAACCAACAGACTGAGCGGCTTGGTGAGCAGGCAGGTCTAACCCCGGGGCTGGAAAGGCTCAGCCATCCCCACTCAGCTTCGATTTTTTCAGTTTGAGGATGCCGCACAGGTGCCGGGGCAGCAATTTTGCAGACTTGGAAAGGGCAAATTTGCGAGTTTAGGTGTCGCCGGTGGTATATCGCCAATGGATACATAGATTTAGGCCTTAATAAGCTCATATTTCTTATATCGGACACTAAGAATCAGGCTGAAGAAATCTCCAGACACTTTTTGAACCTGTAAATGACTCTTTCACCAACTACCAATGATCCGCTAATCGGCAAAATACTGGCTGAGCGTTACCGCATCACCGAACTTGTCGGTTCCGGCCGATTCAGCATCGTCTACAAGGGTCAGCACCTTTTCATGGACCGCGCCGTCGCCATGAAGACCCTTCAGTCCAATCTTGTTGAAGACGAAACCATAATCAAGCGCTTCGAGAAAGAGGCGGTCGCCCTCAGCAAGTTGCGCCATCCAAACATCGTTTCGGTATACGACTGCTTTGTCCATACAAACGGCCAGCCATTTCTTGTCATGGACTTTCTGGACGGTCATACCCTTGAAGAGCTTTTGACCGAACGCGGCGCCATTCCTCCCAAGCTAATGCGCGCGATTGTTTTCCAGGCCTCTGCCGGTCTGGCGCATGCACACGGAAGCGGCGTCTTGCACCGCGACATCAAGCCCGACAACATCATCTTATTGCCGCGTGAAAAAACAGACGAACGCGTGCGCTTGCTCGACTTCGGATTTGCATTATTGCAAGGAGACCTAGAGCGGCTGACACTTTCCGGCACACTGTGCGGAAGTCCGGCTTATATCAGCCCGGAGCGCTGGAAGGGCAAAGAACTCGATGCCCGCTCAGACATATACTCCCTGGCAGTGGTGATGTTCCAGGGGTTGACCGGACAACTGCCATTCAAAGCAAGTTCTCTGGAAGACCTGCGCAACATGCATGTTTTGCAAGATCCACCATTGTTGGGTGAGGTGCTGCCGGCATTGAAAGACGATCAAACAGCACAACAGATTGTCTCCAAAGCGATGGCCAAAGATCCCGAAGATCGCTACCAAACCATGAAAGATTTCCACAATGCCATCAAATTGTGGGCGCCAAACAGTGATGATGCAGAAATTGCTCAGTGGGCCAAAAATGCGGCGCCGAAGCCTTCACCAAAAGTGGTGCCACCCGGCCAGCCGACCCTGGCACAACCGATTTCGCTGCAGCCGATGCCGCCACAACCTGTGGCTGCGCCGGTGCCGCAGCCGGCAGCACAACCGCAATTGCAACAGCAGCAGGCGCAACCACCAGATCAACCACACGAGCAATCTCCGGGTAATGCCGCTCAGAGCTCTTTCGCCGCACCGGGCAGTGCCCAAAACTGGGCAGCCTCCGGACCGGCTTTTGATGAAGCCGCCACTGTGCAGAATAAGCCAACCGGCCCGACCTTTGACGAAATCGAAACTCTCCAGGAAAGAAGTGCTAAACCGGCCTTTGATGACGTAGCTACTCTGCCGATGGGTCAAACAGCTCAGGAAAGTCAGCCGGAAGGACAGAGTTTTATCGAGCATCCCAATTCGGCCAATACCGCTCCAAGCCAGCCGGCTGAAACGCTCAGGTCTAACGATCTTGACGATCATCCTTTATCGCCTGAGTCTATCGCTCGTGTGACCAAACCCAATCCGCGCGCATCATTAACGAAGCAAGACGTCGCCTACATTAAAGCGATCGCACAGACGCTCGGTGACAGCCTGGGTGATCAGGCTAAAGCTATTGAAATTACGCCCGAGCTCGAAGAAGAGCTGCACATGGCACCACGTGACGAAACGTCCAGACTTGATTTTTCTGCCATGCCTAAGCCTGTTGTGCAATCAACAGTACCGGAGCCGGGTCCGAAAATCGTGCCGGTAGTCGATCGACGTGCCAAGCGTTCGTCCGAAGAAGCGGCAATGGGAGACGAAGTCCAGTCACTGACTTCATCAGCGAATTCCTCAGCGACTCAGTTACCAGCTCAGCCCCCCGCTTCTGCCCCCGCCGGTGGTGCCCAGCCTGTGCCGTCCGATTGGAGCGTGAAGCAAGAAGTCGCCCCGTGGGTGACCAGCCCCGATGAATTCAAACCAAAAGCCGGAGTCGATGCTGGTGCTCCCGGCCAGCCCGTGGATGGCTGGGGTGGAGCTGCCGGATCGCAGGCAGCAGCACAAGCATCCACGCAGCCCGACTCTCCCAATCCGGCGCCTGGTCAGCCCGCGACACCAAATCCTCCCGGCTCACCGTCTCCGTTCGGCTCTCCAACTCCATTTGGTGCTCCAGGTGCATTTGGTGCACCGGCTGCCTCAAATCCATCCGGTCCGCCGGCTACATCTGGTCCCCCGGCTTCATTTGGCGCGCCGCCTCAGTTTGGCCAACTGGCTCAACTTAGTGGGCAGCCGAATTCATCATCCCCACCTGGTGCGCCACAGCAACCTGGTTCTCTAACGTCCGGTTCGACATCAAGCTCACGCATTTCACCGGTGCTGCCAGGCTCGCCTGCAGCCTCAAATGCGCCCGGCCAACCCGGCTCTGAATCTGGTTCTACACTTGGTTCTCCAGCGTCGCCCTCAGCACAGGTGCCCTGGTCAAGTTCTCCATCATCGGCACCAGTCGACTTCGGCAAAATGTTTGGCGATACTGACAAAACAATTGTCACCAGTGCCAGCATCGCAGCTAGCAAGCCGCCCAGCCCCGGTGTGCCTCAGCCTGGGGTGCCGCCCAGTGGAATTGGCTCTCCAAGCGCCAGCGCTTCAAATCTTTCTGTTTCGGCCGGCAACGACAGCGCCCAGTCTTCTAAGAAAGATAAAAAGCGCAATCGCCTGCCCACCTTTGTCGATCGCCAGATCTCTGAGAATGAATCCGGGGAAGGACAGCCAACACCTAAAAAAGGTGGCATGGGTATGGTTGTGGCTGGAATCGCAGCTGCCATATTCGTATTTGCAGGCATCGGCATCGCCACCTGGATGATTACAAACGTCAATCCGTCAACTTCTTTAGATCAGGGCACCAGCCCACCGAACGTCAGCGCACCGGCGAAGACTGCTGCTCCTCCGGCGCATCAATCTCCCGCTCAGGCACCCACTGCGTCTGCCCCATCAACAGACAATAATAAAGACGCGACGACGGGCGCCACCAATTCTGCCGGCAGCGATGCTACTGCTGCGACGGCAGACAACGACAAGCAATCGACTGACGCGTCCAGGAACAAGGGCACCGATTCAACAGCTAAAGCTCCGAGCGTGGATACCACGGCCAAGGATAAGAACGCCGATACGACGGCAAACGACAACGCCACTGAGACTACTGCCAAAGCGCCTTCCACTAAGGAGACGCCGAAGTCTGCTGAGCTGACTTCGAAGGCGGCAGCAAAATCGGCACCGCCGGCAGTGAAAGAACAGCCGAAGGAAGCACCTTCAGCGACAGGTTGGTTTGGTATGCCGACTTTCAATCAAGAATACAAACCAAAACCACCTACCGTAAAACCTGAAGCCGCGCCACCAGTCACAGCAATTGAGGAGACTCCTCACGCACCTCCGAAGCCACACAAAAAGAAACCCAAACACAAGAAGCCTTCGGTTGCACATAGCTCCGGTGCCGCAGCCAGTAGCGGTGGTGACTATGTAGAAGTAGAAGTGACGCCAGGCCGTCGAGCCTACCGGTCTTATTGATCAGGTGATCTCTCTGCAGTTTATGGCGAGCCGTCGGCTCGTGCAGACGTGGACTGTTTTGTGCGCGACTTCGACTCGGACACTTCGTTTAGGATTATCTGGATGTACGGACTGGCTTTCACATTCTCTTCAAAATACTCGGTAAGAGCCATCGCCAGTTGTTGTTTCATCGCCTCTTTTGGAATTCTCGTGTCGGCTGCAAACTCCAGCAAAAGCTTCTTTGCTTCATCCTGGACCTTGATGACAAACTCTTCTGCCGGAACACCCTTGGGCAAAATCAGCCCACGCAACGAAACATCCGGACCGGCCACCAGTTTTTGTGTCTGATCCATGGACATGGCAACGATGACCAGACCGTCTTCGGCAATGTGGCGGCGCTGTTCTACAATGCTTTCGTCAATTTCAAAGGCGCGTGACGAGTCGATGAGAATGACACCTGATTCGACGCGGCCGGAAACATGCGCTTTGTCGCGAGACACTTCCAGGATTTCGCCGTTTTCCATCACGAAAGTGTTTTCCGGATCGACATTGCACTCAACAGCCAGCTCGGCGTGACGCACCAGCATTCGAAACTCGCCATGAAGGGGCATGAAGAATTTCGGCTTGCACAAATTGATCATCAATTTTTGCTCTTCGCGGCATGCATGTCCACTGACGTGAACCCCAGCTCCTCTGCCATACACCACGTTGGCACCGCGCAGAAAGAGCGCATTTATAGTATTAGCCACCGAGCGCTCGTTGCCCGGAATCGGAGTAGCTGAGATGACAACCGTATCGCCGGGAATGATTTTGATTTGTTTGTGTTCGTTGTTGGCGATTCTGCTCAGCGCAGACAAAGGCTCGCCCTGACTGCCGGTCGTCAGAATCACAACTTGATCGAGCGGCAATTGTTTGAGCTGATCTACAGGCACAAGCAAACCGTCCGGAAAGGTCATGTAGCCGAGTTCGCGAGCAATGCCGGCAAGATTGAGCATAGAACGCCCAAGAATAGCCACTTTGCGCTCGTACTTAACTGCCGCCTGCAGCACTTGTCGAATACGGTGCACGTTGCTGGCGAATGTGGTGACAATAATTCGATGCGGCGCCGTTGAAAAAACTTCGTTGATCTTGGCCCAAACCGTTCGCTCGGACGGACTGTATCCGTCGCGCTCGGTGTTGGTACTGTCGCTCATCAGAAGAAGCACGCCCTCATCGCCGGCGCGAGAAAGGCTGGCAATGTCAAACTGCTCACCATCCACCGGCGTGAAATCGAATTTGAAATCACCTGTGTGCACCAATGTGCCAACCGGCGTTCTAATAATCAAGCTGAACGAATCAGCAATCGAGTGGGTGCAACGAATGAATTCCACCTGGAAGCAACCGATTTTTACTTGCTGACGTGGTTTTACTTTGCGCAAGACAGTGGAATCTTCAAGCCCGTTTTCTTTCAGTTTTCCTTCAAGCAATCCCAGTGCCAGAGCCGGTCCGTAAATCACAGGGATGGTCACGTCTCTCAATATAAAAGGAATGCCGCCGATGTGATCTTCGTGCCCATGAGTGATGGCCAGACCTCGAATCTTGTCCTGATTCTCTCGCAGAAATGTTATATCCGGCAAAACCAGATCGACGCCCAACTGTTCTTCAGTGGGAAAAGCGAGTCCGGCATCGACAAGCATGATGTCATTGCCGCACATGATGGCCATGGTGTTTTTGCCGATCTCACCCAGCCCGCCCAGAGGAATAATCTTGATCGTATTGCTGCTGGTGTCCAGCTTCGTGCGTCCAGCCTTCGGTGCTTCATTCTCGTCTTGCGACTTGCCGGATCTAGTCATCGAGTTAACACCTTTTGGGAAACAGTACCTAGCACTTTATCGAGCGTTTCTTTCTGTTGGGCATCGAGTGGAACTAAAGGCAGGCGCAAATTCTCTTTGCACAAGCCCATCTTGCTGAGCGCATATTTGACGCAGGTTGGATTGGGTGCGGCGAACAGCGCTTTGAAAATCGGCAAATACTTGTAATGCAGCTCGCGTGCCTCGTCGAGTTTTCCGGCGAAAAATGCGTCGCACATCTCTTTAATAGGCGCACCGACAATGTGGCTGGCAACGCTGACTATTCCGGCAGCGCCGACAGAAAGGAATGGCAGAGTCAGATAGTCGTCGCCTGAATAAATGCGGAAGTCCTGGCGAGCCATTGCGGCGATTTCGCCTGCTTGATCGACACTGCCGGTCGAGTCTTTAAGCGCATGAATATTCTTGTGCTTTTCAGCCAGCTTGATCATTGTCTCGCTGGTGATATTGATGCCAGTACGACCCGGAATGTTATAGACAAAGATCGGCAAGCTGGTGTTATTGGCGACTTCGGCAAAGTGTGCCAGTAATCCAGCCTGACTAGGCTTGTTGTAATAGGGTGCCACCACAAGCAGTCCGTGTGCTCCGAGCTTCTCGGCTGCTTTCGATGCTTCCACAGATTTGCGGGTGTCGTTGGACCCGCTGCCCATGATTACTTTGGCGCGGGTGCCGGCAATTTCAAGAACACTCTTGAGCAAATCCTTCTTCTCGTCGGCATCGAGAGTCGGACTTTCGCCCGTGGTTCCCGAGACGACTATGGTGCTGGTGCCTGTCTGGATGAGGTGATTGACGAGCTTCTCCACTGCTTTGAAATCGATCTTATCCGCATCGTCAAAAGGAGTAACCATCGCGGTGATCACTCTGCCAAACAGTGGTGCGTCCGTGCCTATCACTTTTCTTTCCTCACGTCCTTTTGTTCAAAGATTTCCAAAAGTCACAGTCATTCAACTAATAAATACAGGGCGATGCATGGCATCGCCCCTACAGTTAGCTTGCTACGGGCTGCTTGAGCAGCTTGTGTTCGACCAGATACTCAGCGATTCGCACCGCATTGAGCGCCGCTCCGATGCGCAGGTTGTCGGCGACCACCCAGAGATTGAGGCCGTTTTCCGACGATGTGTCGCGGCGAATGCGACCGACATAGACAGGGTCTTGTCCGGCCGCTTCCAGTGGCGTCGGGTAAACGTTCTTTTCCGGGTTGTCCCAGACTTCAATAATGGGGCTGTTGGCCAGCGCTTCGCGCGCTTGCGCCGGGCTGACAGCTCTTTCCAGATCGACAGTGACCGCCTCGCTGTGGCTGATTACGACAGGCACACGCACTGCAGTGCAGGTGACAGGAAGATTGGGCAGGTCGAGAATCTTCTGGCTCTCCAATACGACCTTCATCTCTTCTTTCGTGTATCCGTTGTCGAGAAATTTGTCGATATGCGGAATCAGATTGAAAGCAATTTGCTTTTGGAAAATCTGAGCGTCGTAGTCCTGATCGTTCAAAACCGCCCTGGTCTGCTGCTCCAGCTCATCCATTGCTTCCTTGCCGGCGCCGCTGACGGACTGATAGGTTGAAACAATCACGCGCTTCAACCCGCCCAATTCGTGCAAAACTTTCAGCACCGGAACAAGCTGCGCGGTCGAGCAATTAGGATTGGCGATGATGCCTTTGTGCTTCTTAATTGCGTCGCCATTGACTTCAGGAACTACCAGCGGCACATCGGGATCCATACGGTATGCATTTGTGTTGTCGATGACGACAGCACCAGCCTGCACTGCCAGTGGTGCAAACTCTTTGCTCTGGGCTTCACCTGCCGATGCCAGAACGATATCCACGCCCTTGAACGCTTCGGCGGAAGGCTCCTGCACTGGATATTGCTTGCCGCAATATTCAATAGTCATGTCTTTGGAGCGGGCGCTGGCAAGAAGTTTCAGCTCACCGACTGGAAATTTGCGCTCTGCCAAAACCTTGAGCAGCTCCTGACCAACCCGGCCGGTTGCTCCTAGAATCGCAACATTTACTGGTCGCTTCGAATTGCCTGCCATCTGTCCTCTATCCTCCGTCTGGTTGTGGTTCTCGATCTGAACCTTCTGTCTTTTGTCGCGTGCAACGCGACGGCTACAATTTTGGCGCATGCAACGCGCCGGCTACGAAAACAAAATCTGGTCCAGCCCGACGACGAGCTTTTTCAGGGACATCACATGAGCAAGCGCCATGCGCTCGCCTTCGATGAAACACTTGGTGTTGAAACTGTCATGGCGGATGGAAAGCAGTTCGCCTTCCGATCCGAAAAGGACTTCCTGGTGCGAAATCAAGCCTGGCAGTCTCAGTGAGTGAACGCGCACTCCACTTGCATGAACGGCGCCACGAGCACCGGGCATCAATTCCTTTTCTTCGACGCGCTTGGCGTTGTAGTGATTGCGGCTTTCGCCAAGCTTGTTGGCTGTGTGAGTTGCGGTTCCGGATGGAGCGTCGATCTTCTGCGTGTGGTGCATCTCGACGATTTCCGCATTGGGAATGAAACGTCCAGCCTGGCGCGCGAATTCCATCATAAGAACAGCGCCGACAGAAAAATTCGGCACTACCATTGCTCCAATCATGTTCTTCTCAGCCAGGATACCCAGCTCCTTCAGGTGCGACTGACTCAGTCCGGATGTACCGATAACCGGGCGAATGCCCTTGCCTATGGCCGACGTAGCCGTCTTCCAGGCAGCCTCCGCCTGGGTGAAATCCAGAATCACATCCGGGGCGCAAGCAGCAATACACTCGATAAATCCACTGCTGACAAGTATACCAGCCCTCCCGCCTCCAGCCACTTCGGCGACCTGTGCTATGTCAAGTCCGACATATGCGGCGTTTTCGCGCCCCCAGGCACCGACGACTTTAATGACAGGATCATTGAAAAACGCCTGCACAAAGGCTTTTCCCATGCGCCCATTGACGCCGGCAACCGCCACTTTTATGGTTTTGAATGAGTCCGAAGCCGTCATAGGCCAGCCTTTCGGGGAGGAGTTTAACAGGACTTAAGGGGTATTTTACCTGGCCAGAGGCGCCAAAATCCCCCTTCTAAAGAAAAGGACTCGGTCTCCCGAGCCCTTTGTTACGTATGCCTTGTGGAGGCGATGCCATGTATCGCCCAGGCGACGCATAGCGTCGCCCCTAAAGAAATCCGCTGTTTACGTGCTAGCCAGCACCTGTATCGTCTTTCCCGTAGACCCGAAGCCTCCCGCTCCACGCTGCAGGCTTTCAGCCAGCTCGTCCACAACCTCAATTTCCACGCGAGGCACAGGCGTAATGAGGAGCTGCGCGATCTTTTCGCCGGGTTGGAATGTGTAAGGCTGTTCGCCGTGATTGATAATCAGCACGCAGACTTCGCCGCGATAGTCCGAGTCGATGGTGCCGACGCAATTGGTCAAGCTGATCCCGGCTTTGTGAGCCAACCCGGAGCGCGGGCGAACTTGTCCTTCAAAGCCTTCAGGTATCTCAACCTGAATTCCTGTAGGAATCTGCGCACGTTTGTCGGGTTCAACCGTCATCGGTTGATCGATCGCCGCCGTCAAATCCATTCCAGCAGAGCCGCTTGTAGCATAGGCAGGCAACGCTTTGCAGTGAGGAAGTTTCTTAACTTTCAAAGTGACGTTCATCTTTTTCACTCCTAAGAGATATTGCTCAGATACAGGCGGCAACTGAGGTTTTGATAATTTGCACTATGCGTGCGTACATTCAGAAAAATACTAGGAAAGTAGCATCACTTCATTAGACACAGACGCTCAATCAAGTCGCTATTTGCCGCAATCACGCTGCCTTGACAATGATCGGATCCGAACATATACTCGATGAATAAAGATAAGAACACAAAAGATGCCTTGATGGCATAGGAGTAAATATGTTTGGATTTATCATCCGTATTATTGATTTTAACTAAGTCTCAGACTGGCAGCCACTCTTAGGCTGATCAAAATAACGAAGTTGAAAGGTTTTTCGACTTCGCCAATAGCTATTTTCGAATATTTAAATCTTCGACAAGCTCTAGCATAGCCAAAGAATATGCCGGTCGAATATTGACGCGCATTTTACAGTGCCACCGCGGATGGTGCCAGTGCGGGGGCGATGCCGTGCATCGCCCGGATCTGCGCGTCATGGCATTTCTCGGGTTGCCGTGCGGCCCGAGCTGTATTACTTTTATCTATAAGGAACAAGAAATGAACAAAATAGAAAAACTCGGAGTCGACATAGGCGGCGTGATTATCGAAAATCACGACGGCGATGCCGACACTTCTTTTTTCTCGAAAAACTACCTCTCGACTCCTGTCTTTGCAGACTCCTTCGTACAGCTAAAGAAGCTGAATGAAGGCCGTTTCAGGGAAAGGGTCTACCTGGTGTCAAAGTGCGGACCTTCGGTGCAATCGAAGACTCGCAAGTGGTTGAAACATAACCACTTCTACGAGACAACAGGAATATCCGAGGAGAACGTGCATTTCTGCATTGAGAGAAAACAGAAAGCAGAGATCTGTGATCAACTGGGAATAACCGCCTTCGTTGATGACAGGTTGGAAATCCTGGGCTATTTGAGCCACCTGGATGAACTGTTTCTGTTTAATCCGAATGAGTCAGAAGTTGCCGAAAACAGCCGGCACTTACCGCTCGTAAGAGTGGTGAGGGACTGGGCTGAATTGGGCGCTTTGCTCAATCCATAAGGTAGGAAACACAGGCTTCAGGGGCGCTTTGCCATGCGCCCCTGAAGCCGTGGGCAAATGCCGCCTGCAAGGCGGCGGCTACACCCTGCATCCGTAGCCGGCGCGTTGCACGCGCCAATAATAAAAGCCGCGTGCAACGCGGCGACTACGAAAAAAAGACGAAAGGAAAAAAGAGCGCAAACAAAAACACCGCTTGGATTGCTCCGCTGCGGTGTTCTAGCTACTGCCTGACTGCCCATTGCTGTGGGCTCAGTATTTCCTCGAGATTCAGTCAGTCCTTCACTCGGGGCGAACTGCCTACTGTCGTTTCCGGTCGGCGCCGACCTGTCGTTTCTGTAGCGTCCCTCGGCTCAAAGCAGTTACTTCGCTTAACCGCTCACCGTTTACTCTTTAAATATACCAACAGTATCGAAGCGTGTGAAGTACCCCGTTTTTCTTTTAATCATGCGGTTTTCCGAATTCGCCGCGCTTCACTGGTGTTGAAAATTTGAGATCGGGCGATCGATCAGATCGTTGGAACAAGCGATGAAGACTGGCTTGATACGCGAATCTACCGATTGTATATACTTTACCAATAATATGCATACACCATAAAGCATCCCACGCATAAATACGTGTGATGCTGATGGCAAGCCGATATATACGCACTTGACTAGGAAGTGCGCATGACCAAATCAAGCGCTGGGGTTTGGCTCAGGCACTGGAAACCGTGATGTTATCAGGGACTCTAGAACGCCTTTCGGACACGCAGGACCAGAAAGCAATACATGCAATATCAATTGCATATACAACATTCTCAATCCGCTTTTGCCGCTTTGTGCTGACCGGATACGAAGACGCGACGCAACGATTTGACGCTACATCCGCTACCTCATTCCATCAGCAAGCCTTCTGCAATATCCGGCCCCAGCTTTCTGGATTGGAGGCTGTCGGTTACCACTTGCTCGCGCTTGCAGTAAATTCCAACCTTATTATGCTCAAACTTTATACCCGGTTGCCAAGAGACTTAATCGGGGTTCGAAGGGGCGAACCGCTACCTATTAGTTGATATAGCCAGCCCAGCGACTGGACACCCGGACACCTCGAACAGCCCGCGCCGCAGGTCTGCCCGCTGTTACAAACCTAAATTCCGCCATTTCTCCCGCGGCGGACATACATATATAATGAATAGCCTGCGCCGACGTAGCTCAGGGGTAGAGCAACGGTTTCGTAAACCGTAGGTCGGGGGTTCAAATCCCCCTGTCGGCTAAGCTTTTCGGGACTTTTTGATTTTCCTCCGGGCCCCTTTTGGGCCCCCTCAGAAGTCAAAGGGTGTCAATTGAAATAGAGTCAGAGCAACCTGCAACGTCGCGAACGGTGAAGTTGCAGGAACGAATCCTGCCGGACTCGCGAAGTGCAAATGCGAATGAGGAAGCAGACTTCATCTCTAAATGAAAATACGCGAGGGCACCATATTTAGTGCACTGAAGTACCGGTTGGATGTTAGGTTGCATTTTGTCCTTTGTTTGAGGACTGTGCAAGTCTCCGAAGATCGAACTCGTAACCAATGATGACCGCTAGCACAGCGGCAACTTTTTCTAGAGTCGCGCGCTCCTCAGCAGACCATTGCCTTTCTTTCCTGGATTGCAATGTTAGAAAGCCAGGGAAGAGTCCTCTTGCCTTTAAGGCGACAACTAACTGTGACTCGAAATCCTGAGATACGTTCAACAAGGGCTCCCAATCACTTGATGCTCTGTCTAGCTCGATTGCGATATCACCGAGAGTCAAAAAATTCAAAACCAGACGCGTGCCTTGTTGGGCGTCCAAGCTCAGACCAACGAGTGCCCCTGAACCTTCTTGCGCTGAGTATCCGCTGGTAACGGTGAGCTGATCAACGACGATCAACCAAATCAAACCTTGATCCGCGTTGAGTCCAGTAACAATATTGCGTAGCGCTTCATCGAGAGCGCTGTCGAATACAGATCCACTCTCGAACTGAAGTGTGGATATGAGTTTGTTGATTGTGTCTTGAGCCAAATCTGAGTAGATCATGTTTATTTATAGAGGCTGAAAGTCTAGGAGTGGAAGAAATTTACCATGTCAGAGTCATATATCGTGCGCTATGTTTCTTTCAACGAAGCATCGTATTCCCGTCTGCAATCCTCATCGCAGAGTGTCTTCCAGGCTTCGACGATTTTGTCGAATTTTTCCTTGCTTCCAGTCTCGGAGTTATCGGGATGATACTTGCCAGCAAGATACCTGAATGCATGACGAATTATTATGACTTCAGCCTCTGGATCGACCTGAAGTATTTGGTAGAAATTGCGTTTCTCAGACATTGACTCAGACCTTCGACAGACGTATAAACCTGATTATGTTTCCTTTTCTCGTCATCCAGCATTGATCTTTTTTAGCATCTCCGAGCAATACGAGCGCAGATGTTAGGCGTTTGTGAGCGAAGTCACTGAGCACAAGATTCCTCACAAGTACGCAACTGGGTCATCTCCTCTAATTACTGCGCAGCCATTCAATAGCTTGGTCATACGAGCTTGGTGGTGCGAACTGATGCCCGCCCTGGAACTCTATCCACTTGGTCTTCCATCCTTGCTGAATCAAAAATTGCTGGTCCCGTTTCATCTTGGTGGTGATCTGGTCTAACGAACCGACTATAAACACGACTGATTTCCCTCTCGGATAATTGGTAGCATTTAAATGCTCTTCGCCAATACAACCACTGCTGACAATGATCTTGCGGACGTTAGGCCAGAGGTATGCCATTTCGTGAGCACGCGTTGCTGCTCCGGAAAAACCTACAACGCAAAGTCCATTCGGATCAAATGGAAATCGCTTGGGTGCACTTTCGACAGCATCTTTTAGCGTCGGTTCAATTTTCGGCCACGCAACAAGACTGTTCGAATTTTGTGACGCAGCGAAAGCCCAATGATGTTTCTCGCATGCATCCTGAAGCAGCTCCTCCCAATCGCCCGCCGTACCTGACGGTGAAAGCGCCAGTATCCATGGAAGTTTTTCGCTTCCGGTGTAATTTTTTGGTATGTAGACTGTATAACCGGTATACATCAGCCTTCCTCTACCGGGGATGACTTGCCCAAGGTCACAGCCAATTATTACGCCATTGCTGTCTGTCCCTCTGCCGATACCTAAAGCTGGAAAAATTTGTGGTAACTGAAGTGCTGGTGGTGGTTCCTTGACTCCAAGGAGTTGATTAAGCGCCTTGCCTGACTGAGATTTAAGGGACGGCTCTGCAGATGAATCGAAAATCCATTCAAACTGTTTTCGCGCTCGTGCTTTGTCGCCTAGTTGGAAATAGCAAAGCCCGAGATAGTATTGAACAGTTGTGTCGTTCGGTTTCTTTTGCGCCAGCGCGGCAAAGCTGGAAAACGCCTCCCTATATTTCCTCGCGTTGTAGGTATCAATAGCGGCAGTGATTTCTTTGTCCGGAAATCCAAGAGTAGTGCACAGACCGGTATTGCACAGAAGCAAGGCTAATGTCCCGGCTAGCGCCGCAGCGATTAGATAGGCACTTCGATTTCTGAACAAACTAAACTCCTCGCGACGGTATTTCCATTATAGCTAGAGGCGTTGGTAGCGTCTGGATTATTGAAGCCGTGGGGCTGATTGTCCCAAAGACCTATCTTGCGTTAGGCTTCATCCAATTAGCACCTGATGCACAAAACAACGGACAGCAAGCCTGATTCGCAATCTGTCACAGCCCGGCTCGACACAAACCTCCGGACCGCATTCTGGTCCAATATCTGACCAAAGTTGTGCACGAGACTCAGTGGTAGCTTGACGATGAAGGGTTTCCATCTCTTGAAGTAACTCTCTTGTGAGGAAGCGATCAAAGAGATCCTTTTCCCTCGCCATAAACGTATTCAAGCTAACGTAACAAAACGCATCGACCAACTCTGCTAATTGACGGACAGTGGGAAAAGGATCATCTCGATAATAATGAAGATAGAACTCAAATTCTTTCGCCAGTTTCGACACCTTTGAAAGACCAATTGGTTTATCGATCAGCATTATCGAACCGACCGTATCATATCCAGGACTGAGGGTGGTTCCAACTTCACTGATCGCGAGACCCATAAGCGGCTTCCAGCCAGGAGTGTGTGCAATGCCTTCATTTCTAGTAAGATCCGTCACCAAAACACGGAAAGGAACCTGCGGTATCTCTATCCGCCTGAAAAGAAGCTTAGACTCAACGAGGTAAAAGTGAACACAATGGTATTTGCCTTCTTCGAATTTATCAAATGTTAGTCCAGGAGCCACATCTGCTAGCGCGAGAAATTCTTCAACAGTAGGAATACTGCTACGCATCATGCTTTGTCCACCACTCACCGACATCTCTTTCTAAATTTGGACACACATTGCTGCATGCTTTAAATACCCGCTGAGCATACTCCTCAGCAACTGCCGTTAATTCAGACAATGCAACACTACCTATCACAGGAGGCCTTCGATTGTCTGACACTTCAACCAAGTCATCTATTCGTTTAAAATAAACTTCCCATGATGAATCAAGATCCCAGTGTTTCGATGCCTGTTCATTGCGGTTCAGTTGACGCACGGCAATCTTCAACGAACGTGCAAAATACAAAACCGGCACATCTGAAGAAAAATCCGCACCATTCACAATAAAAGTTTGGAATCCTTCAAATGCTCCAAGCATACAATCCTCATCAAACATCGGTTCAGAACCATAGGTCTGAGGATATAATGCGAAATTTAAATGAATTCCTTGAACATCAAAATCTGTCATAGAAGAAATGCCTTGCTCTCCATCGGAGTAATTGACTCCCTTATTGCATTGTACTGCGAGATACCAGAAGTCTCAATACAACAGCGGTAGCCCCCTTCTACTCTGCCCGGCGGAGAGCCTACCACCGAACACCCATAGCGAAGCCCAAGTCCTATCGGATG
>CAZHEZ010000064.1:0-34167 GCA_964531315.1 uncultured Candidatus Obscuribacterales bacterium
GCGAATTTCGTCCATGATCTTCTTCAAGCGCTCTTCAAATACGCCCCGGTACTTGGTTCCGGCAACGAGAAGACCGATGTCGAGCATGACGATTTTCTTTTCGGAAAGGATATCCGGTACGTCAGCATTGACGATACGGATAGCCAGACCTTCTGCAATAGCTGTTTTACCAACGCCGGGCTCACCGATGAGCACAGGATTGTTTTTTGTGCGGCGTCCGAGAATCTGGATAACGCGCTCGATTTCTTTCTCACGCCCGACAACGGGATCCAAACGATTTTCGGAAGCTGCTTGCGTGAGGTTGAGACCAAACTCATCCAGTGTCGGAGTCTTTGATCGGCCTGTGGAAGTGGAGGTACCACCGCTAGCCGTGGCTGCCCCCGACTCACCGAGCAGTCGAATAACGTGTGAGCGGACCTTGGTGAGGTCTACACCGAGGTTTTCCAGCACTCGGGCGGCAACACCCTCTCCCTCGCGAATGAGACCCAACAGGAGGTGCTCAGTGCCGATGTAGTTATGTCCAAGCTGGCGAGCTTCATCCCAGGACAATTCGAGCACTCGCTTGGCTCTCGGTGTAAAGGGAATTTCGACGGCTACGAATCCGGAGCCACGACCAATGATTTTTTCGACTTCGACACGCGCATCTTTCAGATTGACGCCCATTGATTTGAGCGTTTTTGCTGCGATACCCGTACCTTCACCGATCAAACCAAGAAGAATCTGTTCTGTACCGACGAAATTGTGACCCAGCCTTCGTGCTTCCTCTTGAGCAAGCATGATGACCTTAATGGCCTTCTCGGTAAACCTTTCAAACATGGCGGCTCGAGCCTCCTGAACTCCGCTAACCTGCGCCCTACATATGTTTTTTGACGGACGTTTTAAGTGACCTTATTCTAACATCAGCACGCGATCCGGGTTGTGGTCCAGTGCCAATGCCGAATGACTACTTGGAAGGTCTAGAACTGGCGTTTGTTCCCCAAAACAGGGTTAATTGGGCATCTGCCTTTTCAAGCACTTCCAAGGGTGCCACATTAATCATGCATCCCAGGCGGGTTTCATCCGGCACTCTTTAGGATTATTTCGCTATACGGCGCTACGAGGGATGTCGGGTAGGCGTTTGCTGGTTCAACCGACAGCCTTTGATCACCAGATGTGCGGATTTTAGCCGGTATCCCCTGGGTTACCACCAGTTGCAAGTCATTTGTCCAGAAGGCAAGGGCGACGCCTGGCGCCGCCCTTACAGTATTTTTGAACCGGGCGATGCGTGGCATCGCCCCTACAGCGCAGTCTATGCGTGCTTCTCTTCACCCGTGATTGGTTGAGCGAAGGTGCACTCTTTGTTGGAGCAGGCGACCTGGTCGCCACGCTTCAAGGTCTTGTAGACCAACATCGTGCCGCATGTAGGGCACTTGTTGGAATTGTTGGGACCACCAGAGATTACCGGCGGATACCAGTATGCCGATGTGCACGCATTCTTGGCGTAATTGCTGCAGCCATAGAAGATTTTTCCGCGGCGCGATTTCTTCTCGACAATCTCACCGCCGCATTCAGCGCGAGGGCACTTAACGCCGGTGATTTTGAGGATCGGTCTTTGCTCTCCGCACTCCTCCTTGTCCTTGGCACAGGCCAGATAGTCGCCATAACGGCCATATCTGATCAACATCGGTCCGCCGCAGAGGGTGCACTTTTCTTCAGTCGGTCTGTCTTCAGGGACAGGCGTGCCTTCTTTGGTGAGCGCGATTTTGGTTTTGCACTCAGGATATTTGATGCAACCCAGGAATTGACCGAAGCGCGAAGACCGAATAGCCATCTGCTCTCCGCATTCAGGACATTGCTGATCGCTTAGGATGATCACCTTGTTCATGTTCTCTTCGGCTCTCTTCAGCGTCTCGCCGAAGGGCAGATAGAACTCTTTGAGCATGCCGTGCCAGTCGACTCGATCTTCTTCGATCATGTCGAGCTTGGATTCCATGTCGCGGGTGAATGTGACATCCACGATTCCGCCGAAATGTTCGACAAGCAAGAGGTTGACGGCTTTTCCGAGCTTGGTTGGAACCAGCGTTTTGTTGACGCGCTCGACATATTTGCGGTCGACAATTGTTGTCACCGTCGCAGCATAAGTCGATGGTCTGCCGATGCCTTCTTCTTCCAATGTCTTAACCAGACTGGCTTCAGAAAAACGCGGCGGTGGTTGCGTAAAATGCTGATTCGGCTTGATTTCTTTGAGCTTGAGAGCTTCACCTTTGGTGAGTTCCGGAAGGCTAAGCTGTTCGCCGCTCATTTCGCCGGTGCCATTGTTCTCATCGGAATTCTCGCCATCCGACTCGGATACGGCCGGTTTGTTCTGGCGGTTGTAGACAATGGTGAATCCGGCAAATTTGGTCTCCGTAGCCGAGGCACGGAAGACGGCATCGCCTGCTGCCATTTCGGCAGTACGCGTGGAAAGTTCGGCAGCCGACATTTGGCTGGCCATGAATCTTTCCCATATCAATTTATACAGTTTGAACTGGTCGTTGCTCAAATACTGTTTGATAGTTTCAGGCGAATTTTCAGGATAGGTCGGCCGAATCGCTTCGTGAGCGTCCTGAACGTTTTTCGCTTTGCGCGTATATACTCTCGGCTTATCCGGGCAATACTCCTTGCCATAGCGATTCTTGATATAGGCTAGCGCCTCTTCCTGGGCAGACTGAGCCACCCGAGTCGAGTCGGTTCTCATATAGGTGATAAGACCGGTGGCGCCCTGCGTGCCCAGTTCTACGCCTTCGTAGAGAGTTTGAGCCACTTGCATGGTTTTCTTCACAGCGTAGCCAAGTACGGTGGAAGCTTCCCTTTGCAGAGTCGAGGTGATGAAAGGCGGAGATGGTTGTCTCTGGCTGCTTTTCTCGGTTACGGAGCTGACTTTGAATTCTTCATTCTCAATCGATTTGAGAATCTTGTTGGCCAGTTTTTCGCTGTCGATCACCATTGCATTGGCGGCCGCCTTTTCAGATGCGGCAATTATTCTTTTGCCGTCGTACTTATATAAAGGCGCGATAAATGATTGTTTGGATCTTGAGCGAGAGAGTTCGGCTTTTATAGACCAGTATTCTTTGGCCTCAAAACCCTCAACTTCCACTTCCCGCTCGCAAATCAAGCGCACAGCCACTGATTGCACTCGTCCGGCAGAGCGCCCGTTTACCTTTCTCCAGAGCAATGGGCTGATTTTATAACCCACCAATCTGTCAAGAACGCGGCGCGCCTGTTGAGCATCAACAAGGCGCTTGTCAATCTTGCGCGGAGCCTTAATAGCCGCCAGGATCGCATCTTTTGTAATTTCATTGAACTCAATGCGATGTACTTTCTTATTGGGCAATTCCAGAATTTCCGACAAATGCCAGGCAATCGCTTCACCTTCGCGGTCAGGGTCGGGCGCGAGATAAACTTGTTCCGCTTCGTCGGCAGCTTCCTTTAGCTCTTTAACGATTGGCTCTTTTTCTTTGAGAATCTCATAAAGAGGTTCAAAATTCTTGCGTACATTGACGCCTAGCTTGTTGCGCGGCAAGTCGCGCACATGTCCAACGCTGGCCTTTACCTGGAAATCTTTCCCCAGGATTTTTGAAATGGTCTTGGCTTTGGGCGGAGACTCAACAATAACTAGATATTTCGCCATTTGAAACGCGGCACCTCGGAACGACAACCTGTCAAGATATGCAGACAAGCCGGTACTATAACACGGTCGTCAACCCCCCTCTAAAAATCGGCCCAACCGAAAGGTACCCCAATTTTTGATAAATGAACATACGTTTGATCCAGTACCAGCTTATCTTTTAGAGAAATTCATCAGGCGGGATAAAACCCATCTTTTGCAAAGCGAAAATTTTGCTCACTTTCGGGGCTGGGAAAACTTCCCGACAACCTCATCCAAAAGCGCCAGAGTAGACGCTCCACAACCAGCCAAGAATGCCGTCCGGCCGAGGTCTTCTTCAGATTCACTCAGCTCTGGGCCGGCTCCATTGGGGGCCTTGTCCTCGGATTCATAGGCAAAACGAATAGTCAGGTGGTCCAACTGATCTAGATAGGAGATATGCGTCGGCTCATTTGCTTCGATCAAACTGAACAATTCACTCCATTCGATGACGCATACCATCCTTTGATATATGAACTCCTCAAGCTCCAGGACAAGCTGATCTCCGAGGGCCCGCGCTTGGCTTTCACTAGATTCGCTTAAACGATATAGATCGAGATGATAAAGAGGAAGTCTGCCGGAATGGTACTCATTCAGCATAGTAAAGGTAGGACTTTGCACAACCTCTTTAACGCCCAAACCCTGCGCCAGTCCTTTGACAAAGGTCGTTTTGCCGGCGCCCAGCGGACCTTCCAGCGCAATAACACAAGAATCTTTTATAGTGCTGCCGAACAGCTCACCCAGAAGAATTGTCTTCTGCCTGCCGTTCAACGATAGATTCACTGCTTTAGATTCGACTTTTAATGGGACGTCCCAGTCCCGAACAAGAATGAGTTTTGACCCGGAATGTTCCAGGTGGGGAACCTCCTAAACGGTTTACCGTTTCCTACTTCCGCGGCACAGCCCTGTTTAAGGGGCAATGTTCTTGGCTCATAGGTATACGTGGCCATCTCGAGTGGGAACCCCGATTACTCAATTCTGTAGGACAAAACTTTTTGAAATCTGTCCAAGACTGAGACTAAACGCATCATAGTGAACGGGCCTAGACCTGTCAACAAAGGGTAAAGACAAAGATTTGGCAAGCCCCCAAGCAAAAGTATTTTATTGTCGACAAAAACCGTTATCGCCACCATTCACAGTGGCATATTAATTCATTAGCTGTTTGACTCTTTGCTTGTATCGATCGGTAAGAGTGCTTACTTCTTTTCTGGCCGGCAGCCAATAAGTTTTTCCGCCCGGATAGATCGGCTCATGTAAAGCTTTTCCCGCCGGACCTTCAGTCACAGTCGGCGTCATTTGATTGATCTCGTAAATCGCTTCCAGCGGAATGTCGGCACCGTATTTCTGCTTTGCCACCGCATACAGTGTCTGATCCCAATTGATGGTCACAAACGAACGCTGCCTCTCATCAGTGATTTCAGCGGAATATTCGCAGCTCTCATCAGTTTTTTCCAACTGAGGATGCTGGGCGTCAATTAATTCGTAAAACTGTTTTTCCAGTGCTTCCACTTCCGACCAGGCGGGCAACATATAAGAGCTGCCGGCGAAATATACCGGATCAACCAGCCTGCGCAGCCCGTTTTCATAGACAACAGTCGGTTTCAAATCATTAGCCTGAAATATCGCAGCCAATGGATGACGGCCTTCATATTTGCATTCACTCAAATGCCAGAAGGTCTCGCCGCGCTCAAGGACGATCTCAACACGCTCGTCTTTCGTGCCCAGTCTTTTTTCCATGGCTGATTTATTACTTTTGCCAACCATCTGGTTTTTTATCCAAAACCTTACCGCTCACAGTACTTTCAGGAGGAGCAGGTGCAGGAGCATCGCTGGCCGGTAGTTTGCCTGGGTCGCCGGCACTGTCGCCATTCGGACCTGCCACTACTTCATCGGGCCGGGCCGGATTTTCACGCGGATGAATACGAGCGATTCCCTGGTGAATTTCAGGAGAAGGGCTGGGTAAAACGCCGAAATTTCTTACATACAGGCCGGTGCCTTCCGCTCGCAATTTGACGCGGTCTTGCAAGCGACTGCTCGAGAGTTGGCTTTCCAGGCTGTTAGCCACTTCATCAAGTGCGGCTTGCCTGTCTTGACTGTATTGTTTGAACTTTTGAGAACGGTCTTGTGCTTCAGCGCGGATGCGCGCGGCATCGGTTTCTGCTCTTTTGCGAATCTCGTTGGCCAGATTCTGGCGACGTTGCAATTCCAATTCCTTCGCCTGCTGCGCGAGTCCGGCATTGCCACTGCCGCCCGCCACTACCAGAGGCGCATCCATAATGGCCTTTATCTCATTGTCGGCGTCGTCGAGAATTTTGCGCGCTGTTCCTTCGCCCGTCCTGACGGCATTGCTGGAAAAGGCATCAAAACTCAGCCTGTGACGATCTTTCTCAACATCCGCCTGGCGCCGAATCGTGTCAACAGCCTTATTGATAGAGTCGGAATTGTTGTACTGAATTGTGCCTGCAGCCGGTCTTGCAGCAGGAGCAGCAGCAATCGGCCGTCCAATGGCAGCCATCTCCGATTCGCCGGGAACCGCTTTACCATAGCCAATTAAAGCGCGGCGGCAGTACCCGGATAAAGGGCCGAACGGATCGAGCCGATAGGCCATGTCATATTCCTTCATCGCATCTTCGTGACGGGAGAGATGAACATAACAGTTGGCCAGATAGTACCTGCACATCGCATTTTGAGGTGCCTTGGAGACGGCGCGCTCCAGAGGACCGAGAGCCAGGATGTACCGACCGGCTTGAAATTGGCGCACACCCTCATCCAGAGGTGCCGAGCCTACAGTCGCCGATGCCGGCAAGACCTGCATTACAGCGAGCGCAGCAGCAAACAGGCTGGATGAAATTGTGAAAGTTATTGGAGTCCGTCTAGGCATAGCCATAGGTTTTCTTGAAGGTTTCGAGGCGCTATGTTGTCATTATGGCACTAAAATGCCGATAACAAAAGTAAAACCGTAACAGTCGCACTGATACAGGCGAATTCTCGTCCGGTAGCCTTGGCTTTCTTGAACTTTAGGCAGAGTGAGTACAGGCTTGGCAGAATTAAGTAGACGCCACGGACAGACAGCATGTTCCCGGTTTTCGAATTATTTTCGGCATTTACCTGAAATCAAGAAATCCGCGCGCTTTCAGCCATAGCAAAAGCCCTCCGGACACCGCCACCATCAAGCCCAGGCAAAAGTAATAGCCCAGAGAGAAGTGAATCTCCGGAATCTGGAAATTCATTCCATAGATACCGGCAATCAAGGTGGGCGGCAAAAACAGCGTGGCAATCACCGTAAGAATCATGGTCGTCTCATTGGTGCGCAGCCCCAGACCGGAAACATACACATCCATCAGGTTGTAAGACATCGAACGATAGGTCTCGAACATGCGCACAACCGAGCCCGCTTCGTCGTGACAATAGCCCAGTTCCTGCCTGCCCCTTTCTGTAATTACCGTACCGCGACAGCGAGAAAGCGCCAGAGTAACAGTCTCCACAGGCCAGACAGTGTGGAGGAAAATCCAGATGATCTGCTGGGCGCGGTTGATCAGCAACAGCTCTTCCTTACCCGGGTGTTTAATAATGCGGCTCTGGATGCTTTCAAGTTTGGTGCCGCCAACTTTCAGCACTTCCTCATATGTATGAATAACGTCTTCAATCAAATGTGCCGCCAGCCTGTCGACTGTGTAACCCCTGAGCGCCTCGCCCCTTGCCATCAGCCTGTCCACGATTATCGAAAAGGCTGCATCATGGCTGAATTGTCTGGTCACAATCACGTTTTTGGTCATAAAGAAATTGATCACTTCAATAGCTTCAACTACTTCACCAACAGACGGTCTTTGCAAAGTCCAAAAAATACCGTTGTGAAACTCGTCCATGAACGAGCGCTGATGCGGCGAACGAACCAGTTTCAGTTGCTCGTCGGAGAGATCCATAAATGTGGCCAGATGCTTCCAAAACTCTTCGCCAAGCGTTCCTGTCAGGTGCAGCCAGCATATCTCGCTCTCTTTGAGATCGCTGCCAATTGAGTCGAAATCAATAAACGGCCTGATCGTCAGACCATTCTCGTCCAGCAAGTAAAAATGAATCCGCGGCTCCAGCTTATCCGGCAGGCAGGGATTCATTTCAAAGGTATTGAAGTCGAAGGACAATCGTCCGTAATTGAAGGCTATTTCTTTCATTCTCTCACTGGTCTGATCATTTCGAAATTTAACGCCAGAGCAAAATAGTAGAATAAAGCACAAAAGAGAAGCAGAAATTAGCAAAATCAGCATTCCTGGTGCAAATGAGACTGAAGTTAACTAGACTATTGCCGGTCGCTTTAAGTTTGCTCTGCCTGTCTGCAGCAAACAGCCAGCCGGCGATTGCTTTTCCCTTTTTTCACAGAAAGCCTCCAGCCGAACAAACAAACCAGGCAGCCGACCCACCAGTTCCTGATTCCAAAGAAACAGACCCAGTGCCGGCCACTCCGGCTTTTCGCCCATATATTCCCAGTTTCCGCCCCTACAATCCAGCTTCCCCGCAGGCTCCGCTCAAAAAACAGTCTTCCACTTTGCCGCCTGGCGCGCCGGCCTTTGAAGGTGGGCAGTCTGTCATGCCTGCCACCGGTCAAGCTGGTGCTTCTCAAACGATAATTCACAACCCACCCGCCCTGCCCGAGCGCCCTCCGATACCACCACCGCCGGTGGTGCAAGCCCCTCTGATGGTTATATCCGGCGACCCGACCGCCCCTCTCTCCTGGCGCGCCGTTGCCTACAAACTCTGGATCACTCCTGAATCACTGCCGCCCAAAAGAGCCAGGTCTCAAAGTTCTTTTCCATATTCGTCATCAATAACCATGAAAGCGCTGATCAAAGCGCTCACTGAAGCAGGCTGGACAATACCGCAGTTCAGCCCGAGCGCCGGTCATCTGCTTGCCGCCAAGCCTGACAGCGAGCCGGCAACAATAAAACTGATTTTCGCAGCTCATCCGACCGACGGTGGAACAGTTGTTAGAGCCGCCACCGAGCCGGATTCCAAAAATTTCGACAAGAATCAAATTGAGTCGATTTTTTCAAGAGCGCAAGAGATTGCCGCACGCAAAGATTTGCTTTAACTGGAGAAACAAATTTGCCGCCGGAAAAACATCAGCCCTATGTAATTGGCATAACCGGAACGATTGGAGCGGGCAAATCGACTGTCGGCAGCATTCTTGAAGAACTGGGCGTGCCCGTTATCGACACCGACACCATTACTCACCAGGTGCAAAACAGCGAGAAAATCAGACGGGCCGTCGTGGAAAGATTCGGAAAAGCGGTTTTGACTGATGATGGAACCGGCCGGATAGACCGCAAAAAATTGGGCGCACTGGTATTTAAAGACCAAGTGGCCAGGCGTGATCTGGAGTCGCTGATCCATCCGGCCGTTATCCTCGAAAGCAGAAGATGTGTAGCCGCAAACGCAGACAAACCGGTTGTGGCAATTCTGGCACCACTTCTGTTCGAGGCAAATGTTGAAAGTGAATATGACGAAATCTGGACAGTGATCGCTAATGAAAAAACTTTGCGAGAAAGGCTAGCTCAGCGCGATCAACTCAGCGAAGATTTGATCACGCAAAGATTGGCAGCACAATTGAGCCAGGAAGAAAAAGCGCGGCGCTCGTCGGTAGTGATTGATAATTCCTCCGACCAAGCAGAGACGAAGCGTCAAGTTGAAGTCAATCTCGAAAAATTGCAGGCGGGAATGGCAAAGAAGAAGTGAACAAATACGCAAGACCGGCAACACCAAGATGTTACCGGTCCTTCCGCAGCGCGTAAACTTGACGATCGGGTGGAAATTAGAACCAGCTCGATACTTCGTTGGCTGCCGCTCTTCCCAATTCATTCAGCCCCATGGTTTCAACATCTGCAGCAACTCTGCCTGCTACATCCAAAGCGTGTGCGTTTCTGTCCCACCATGTGCCATTTATGCCTTCCGTGGGAGCCGAGTCAAAATCCGGGTCGGCAAGAGTGTTGTATTCGGGAGCAGTTGGATCGATGTCCTTTGTCGGTCCGCCGGTGCGTGAGTCGTTGTAAGCTTCAGCAATGGGTGTTACCGACACGGTGTTGCCGTCGCTGCTGGCCGGATCGTCGAGATTGTAGTCTTCACGGGCATCCTCTGGATCAAATCCGGCAGCGCCCGGCGCAAAGCCACCCATGTATGGGTCATTGCGCGCATCATCGAAATCAATCGCATCGTCATCTTTGCTGTTTTCAGCAGTGTCGGTCTGACCACCACCTTTATGATGACCTTTGTGTTTGCCGTGTTCGTGCTTGTGGTGACCGGTCTTATAAGCCACCTGGTGACCCGGCTTTACATCCGAGTCCTGGTATTGACCGACGTCTCGGCCTGAATTTTCCAGGCGCAGGGTATTCAGATATCCCTTGTTTTCATAGGCGACATTGGCGCCGCTGACGGCGTGAAAAGCGGATGGATATCCCTTAAAGTCAATATCGGAGCTGGAAAGATGAATTTTAGGGACTGGAAAGTCTGAGGGCTTGGTAAGACCCGATTCGAATGTCATAGTTTTTCTCCGGGAACAGTGAAGAGAAGCGCGCAAGAGTGTGCTGCTGCATGTAAGCTGCGAGCGTCACTGGTTTTTATCTGGTAACGAAAAGACGGGTCGCCCTTCTGGTTGGCGCTGAGACAGCCGGGATGAAAAACTACCTTTTACTAGTTTTTCATCCGACCGCTCATTCCCCAGATAGGCGTTGCATGAAGCACAGCGGCATAATAGCCGGAGCCAGGTAATAATTACGTGATCCAACTCAAAATGTCCACAGGCGCACGCTGACGGGGATTTCTCACTGTCCCTTTGCCTTGGGTATAATCTAGTGGCACCGCCAAGCCACCTGGCATTGCCTACTGCAAAAAGGAAATTCATGGCTAAAGTCCTGGTCATAGATGATGACGCCGAAATGGTCGACATGATCAAGGAATGGCTCGACAACGAACATTACATAGTCGAGACTGTTTATTCAGGCCGGGAGGCGGACGACTATCTTTATCAATACAAATACGATGTGATTGTTCTCGATTGGCAGCTTCCGGATAGAGAGGGCATAGACATCTGCCGCGAATTCCGCAGAAAAAATGGCAGGACGCCGATTTTGATGCTGACCGGCAGAAACACAATTGATTTTAAAACCGAGGGTCTGGACGCCGGTGCCGACGATTATTTGACCAAGCCTTTTGAGTTTAAGGAATTCTCCGCGCGCCTGAGAGCATTGCTGAGAAGATCGCCGCAGCTGACCGACAATGTTTTGCAAATGGGGCTGCTCGTCCTTGATCCAAAGACTCACTCAGCTACCTATGATGGTCGCGAAATGAAACTGTTTCCAAAAGATTTTGCCGTACTGGAATTTCTCATGCGCAATCACGATCAATTTTTCGATACCGAGGCGCTGCTCAATCATATATGGAAGGCCGAAGATGGAGTCGGCCTGGAAAGCGTGCGCCAAACCATAAGAAGGCTGCGTATTCAGCTTGGCGAAGACGGAGAGTCGATGCTGGAAACAGCCAGGGGTGTGGGCTACCGACTGCACCTGCCGCGTGGTTCTTCGGGGTGACTGCCAGGCAGAGCGTAAGTCGAAAAGGCTTTCTGCTGGTATTGATCCCGGTGATATTCGAATTGGTTTTCGTGGCTGGCCTGACCGTGGCCCTCCTGCACGCCGAAGAGGAATCAGACCGGATCGGACGCGCTAAAGAAACAGTCCAGACCATGAACGGACTGGATGCCAGTATAGTCAACAGCTTGATGAGCATTGTGCGCGCCGATCGCCATCAAGACGAGCGATCAATTGCCGAACTGGACAAAAATATTGCAGCAGTGAATGCCTCCAAGCTGCTGCTTTCCCAGGTCGACATCAAAAGATCAAATGCCAATCCTGAATGGTTTAAGCGCGCCCAGGCGCTTTGCGATCGCACCATTGCCATAGTGCAACTGGCCAAGCAAACGCTTCTCGATGCCAATGTGCCCAGATCGCGCAAGCTATTGCCTGTGCGGCGCGACATTTATTTGATACTTCTGGAATTGCGTCCGTTAAAACAAGAAGTGCTGGCCCAAAGTAAGGAAGTGCACGCCCTGGCACCAAAGCAACAAGCCTCAGATATGGCTGTTGTTTATGCAATCCTGGCATTCGGGCTGGTGGCAAATGTTTTCATTTCCATAGTACTGGTGGCCTTTTTTAGCAGAGACTTCGAGCGCCGCCTGGGCAAGATCAGCGCCAATGCCGAGAGGCTAGCAATTGGGCGCCCGCTGGTTGAGCGCGTCGGCGGCAACGATGAAATTTCCGACCTGGATCTGATCCTGCACAACACAGAAACAGAACTTACCGACGCCCGGCGCAAAGAACTTTCCGTACTGGATAATGCCGCCGATGTAATCGTCTCTTTGGACAGGACATTCCACATTACCGCCGCCGGGCAGTCCGCGGAAAAGGTCTGGCAATACAGTGGAGAACAACTTCTCGGTCAGTCCATCTTCTTTTTCCTTACCGAAAAGACAGCCGAGGCCTCTCGCCTGGCCTTGAAAGAAATTGAAAAATCGGGGCAAGAAGGTAATTTTGAAAACACGGTCAGACTGAAAGATGGCTCTCTGAAAGACACAGCCTGGTCGGCTACCTGGTCTCAGGAAAACCAAAATTTCTACTGCGTGGCTCGAGACATTAGCGAAAGAAAAGCGTTGGAGCGGCTAAAACAGCGTTTTGCATCGATCATTGGTGACGATCTCAATAGTTCTCTGTCCACTATTTCAGAAGGTCTGGTGGCCATGAAAGAAGGTGATTTCGGAAAGCTGGAAGGCAAAGCTTACGACAATGTCTTCAAAGCAGAAATCAGCATCAATCGGCTCATTGAGTTGGCCAATGACTTGCTCGATCTGGAAAAAATCGAATCAGGCAAATTGACGATTCAAGCCAAACCACTCAGTGCTGCCAAATTATGCGATGCCGCCATAGATGCCGTAGAGGCCTTTGCAAGGGGTGCGAAAATCGAGCTCGGCAAACCTGCACAAGACGCCACTGTTTATGGTGAAGAGCGGCGAATAGTCCAGGCTTTAATCAATTTACTCTCGAACGCAATCAAATTTTCGCCCTCTAAATCTTCGATCGAAACAGAAATATCAGTTGCCCAACAATACGTAGAAATTAGCGTTGTCGACCATGGCCCCGGCATTGCAGAAAAGGACCGCCTGCTTATCTTTGAAAAATTTCGCCAGTCTAAAGCCGTCACCGACAAAGAAATCAAAAGCACCGGCTTAGGGTTGGCGATCGTAAAAGCAATCATGGAAGCACACGGCGGTACAGCCGGTGTCGACAGTAAAGAAGGCGAAGGGAGCCGCTTTTGGCTGCGTTTTTCCACTCAACCAGAAGAAAAGAAATGATGACCAACCGATTCTTAGCGCCTAGCAACATAAGGTTATTCTGGAAAGGCCTGCTTTTGATTGGTTTTCCTGTTCTGGTGCAGATTGTCTTGACGGTGGCAATGATTTCTTTGCTCTTGCACGAACAGAATGTAGCTGCGATGGACGACCATGCCAAAGAGGTGATCAACCAGGCCCACATTATTACTTCTCGCACCGTGTCTGTAATCCAATCAAATGCACTGCCGGATTCTTACGCCCAGGGGCAACCTTTTGCAGAACGCAGCAGGCAGCTCATGGTGATCAAAAAACAGATCAATATTCTTCAAGACCTAATCAGCTCAGAGCCTGAGCAAAAGGAAAACGCAGAAGAACTGAAGCGAGTATCCGGACGATTATTGACACTACTAACACGTCTGGCGGCCATTGATGCATTCACCTTGCCTTTTCACACTCAAAATGAAATCACCGCAGCCGTTTTCGATGGACTGGATCAATATTTTCCCGTGCAGGAAAATATCCTCAAGCTGGAAATAGCGCGGCGGCAACAAGCACCCGCTGCATCTGCCTCTTTGCGCATCGGCGTCCACATCAGTCTTTTGGCAGCGGTGGTTGCCAGCGTACTGGTAGCGGCGGCAATGGCTGTCTATTACATACGGTCGATTAAAGCACCTTTGCAGAGGCTTTCGGACAATGCCACAAGAATGTCGCGCCGAGAAGCCCTGCCGCCAGCGATCGAAGGCAGTGATGAATTTGCCAGACTGGACAAGCTCTTTCACACGGCCGACCAGTCCTTAGGAGAAGCCAACGAAAGAGAAAAAGCGCTTCTTACTAATGCGGCAGATATGATTTGTTCTCTTGATCGAGCCGGCAACTTTCAATCCGTCAATCCTTTCGGATTAAGGCTGCTCGGCCACAAAGACAATGACCTGATTGGCGTATCTATCTTTGATTTCGCAGTCAGCCAGGACCGCGCCCGCCTTGAGGCCGAATTGAAAACAGCGACCAGTGAGACTCGAACCCATACATTTGAAATTTCCCTCTTCCGCCACCCGGCAGAGGTGGTAGACACTTTCTGGTCCTGCTTCTGGTCGCAATCCGATCAGCGCCTCTTTTGCGTCGTGCACGACATCACCGAACAAAAAGCGATCGACCGCTTCAAGCAAGACTTATTCGCCATGATTAGCCACGATTTGAGAACACCATTGACCTCGGTATCTGGGCGCATGGAAATGCTGCAAATGTGGCAAGAAGCAGAGCTGGAAGAAAGAACCAGAAACAAAGTCGCCAATATCAGGCAGAATGTCAAAGAGCTTCTTTCATTGATCGATGATCTGCTCGACTTTCAAAGATTGCGCGCCCAGACCATTCCTCTGGACAAGGTCAAAACCGACATCAAAGAACTGCTGCTTGCAGCCATTACAAAGATAGACCCGGCTAGAAAGGAAAGAGGCTCTTCTTTTCTCACAGAATTAGAAGAGGAGATTTACTGCATCTGCGATTTGAAAACCACCCAGCAGGTATTTGAGACGCTCTTATCGGCGGCGCTGAAAAACTCGCCGGATGATAGCCAGATGAAAGTCAAGCTCACTAAGACAAACGGTTTTGCACAGGTTTCAATTGAAGACAAAGGGGGCGCCAAACTGGCCGCTCTGGGCGAGCAGCTCTTCTCAGTGTTTGAACGGCTGTCCGTGGAAGAGAGCGATTTTAAGAGCCGAGACGCTCTTGCTTTATCAATCGCCAAATTGATTGTCGACAGACATGACGGAACCATTTCCGTTGAGTCAAATCAGGCAGGCGGAGCAACCTTTAGTATTCAATTACCGTTGGCAGACATCAATGCTGAAAATGCCAACAAAAGCTAGTGACAGGATTGCACAATTGGTGTTGAAAAAACGGCGACTGCGGAGCCCGATTCTGGTTGCAACTGCCTCTGCCGAAACAATCTTCAGATTAGCCTAGTCGAGAATCTTTTTGAGCTTGTTTGACCAGTGCTTGCCTTTTTGATCAGGTCCAAAACCGGAAAGATAGTCTTCCATTGCCTTTTCTGGATCTGCCGGGGCGCCTGCCGAATTCTCTGGCTGGGGGGCTGGGCTCACTCCATTAATGGTGGCATCACTCACCTTGGTACCGCACTCTCCACAAAAACGGGCGGCAGGATCAAGTGGTGCCTGGCAGGAAACACACTCTGGAATGCGAATTCCTAGCCTGTGACCGCATTCTCCGCAAAAGTTGGAACCACCTTCCAGGCGCGCGGAACACTGCGGACAGTGAGGAGCTTCATCATTTCCCTGGGCAAAACTTGGTGGCGGTTGAGAATGAACCGGAGCCTGCGGCTGAGAGGGTATTTGCGCATTGGGCGTCTGTGGTTGAGGCGTTTGCAAATGGTGGACCGGCGGAAGATGCGCTGTCGACAAATCGGCAATCGGCGCCTGAGATTCAGGCAGCATCGGATGGGCTGCCACCTCCGGAAATGCTGATTCAGCCTCAGGTTGAGAATGCTGATCTGTATAAACAGTGGGCGCATCCTCAGGGCGCTGGCCGCGAGACAACCCACCTTTTATGCCGCCCCAGGCGACATTTTTGCCTTTCTTGCCGCCGCCGATGTTTTCAGGCAGAGAAGGCATCTGTCCCATTCCCGGCACGTCAACATTGTCGGCAACCGCGTTGTACAGTCCTCCTTCCGGCACCGCTGGTGGTGCGGGTGGCGGGGGCGGAAGCGCCGGCATCTCAACCGGGCTCTGGAAACCTTCCTGATACAGAGGTGAAATCTGCGGTCGCTGCGGTCCTTTGCGCACCGGTGTGCCAATGTCGGGCGGCCTGTCGGGATTGTAATCGGCAGGAAGCGGCACACTTACATTCGGCACCGGCCCTTGCTCCATCCAACTGCCGCGGTGATGTTCTCCTGCACCGGTTTGATACTTATCACCGACAATGTAGTCGTGAGACCGATCCGGTCCGGTCGGGGCCGGGGGCTCCCCAGTCAAAGGTTGGCTCGGCATTTGATCAGATGGCTGCAATTCAGGGGCAGGTAATGCAGGCTGAACAGGTTCAGGTATCTGCGCGGCTTGCTCTTTTGATTGCGCCGACCATTGCTGCAGCAACGATTGTTGGGCGGGCTGCTGAAACGGCGGCTGCATTGCTGCACCCGCAGGCTGGCTCGGGGCTGGCTGACCAGGTTGAACAAATTGCGCAGCTTGATCAAATTGCGCCGGTGCCTGCTGGGTTGGCAGTGCCGGCGTTCTTTCCGCATCGACGACTACGGCTGGTTCAACAAACGTCTGGATGATAAAACCTTGCTCGTCTAAATTCTCGCCGATTTGCTCACCACCGGCAACAGCTTCCGAGGGCTGAACGTCCGCCGACAATTGTCCAAATGCTGAAGCAGCAGCTGCAGCCACAATCGAACTTGTAGGCAGCGGCGCAACCATAGCAGCTGGCTCCTGCACAGCAAATTGACCGACGGGCGCTTGAGTATGCGCCGGGGAGGCTACCGGCTGGACCGTCTCAGGCTGCACTTGAACCGGCTCAGGAGGTACTGCAGCAGGCTCTGCAGAAGTCGTTGATATGTTCACCTCGACATTCTTTGCTTTACGTCCACGCTTGCCTTTGGCAGGCGCTATTGCCGGGGCAGCATCGGTGGACTCCGGCACAGCAGCAGCAGGCGTGCTGGACTGGGCGGCAGCCACTGGGCTGACATCTTGAGTTATTGGCATTTGAGCAGGCGCGGCAGGCGCAGATAAAACCGGTGTCGAGAAGAGCGAAGCCAGCTCAGCTTGTTGATTTCCGGCGTCCATCGCGCTCAAGGCTGGCGGTTGTGGCCGTGCTTTAAACAAGGCATGGTCCCTCACCGCCGGCAAAGTAAACAGGCTCGGATCTGGAATCGTAAAACCAGGCGGCAAACCAGGATGCGTGCGAGCAGCAACCTTGACTGCTTCATTGACAATGGTCTTATTCGACTGCGCCGCCGCCTCAGGAGCGGCAAGGGCCACTTCTATAACAGGCTCCGCATCTGCGCCAATTGGAATGCCAAAGACATTGTATTTGACGGCAGACTCAGACTCTTTTGCTTCCTCAACAGCCACCGAAGCCGCTTGCGGCGCAGGCGGACCTTGGTGCAGCAGGGATTGTTGTGTAGCTTGAAATAACGGATCGGGAGCCTGCAATGGCGCTTGTGAGAATGAGTGCGCAGGCATTTGCTGCCCCCTCTCTTGAGACTGCATCTGTGGCATCAAATGCGGCATTGCCGGAGCCGCTTCTTTCGGCGCAGCATGATGCGGAGCAGGCGCGAGCAATTCGTCGAGAACCGGATCTGGACGCAATGGGACAGACTCTGCGACCGGCTTCGAAACAACCGGTTTTATGATAGGCCGCATGTCATCATCCAAAAAACCAGGATCCGGTCTGACAGGAATTGCTCCCGGAGCAGCTTGAGCCGCCACTGCCGGTGGTGATATTTGTGGCTGAGGCTTAACGGGAATAGATTGGGGCGGTGCCGGTTGCATTGGTGGCAACGGTTGTGGTGTGGGCGCCGGCGTGATCGGCTTGACCGGAATCTGCTGCGGCTGCAGTGGCTGCGCAGGAACCGGTGGTGGTGGCGGCGGTGGTGGCGGCGGTGGTGGTGGCGGTGGTGGTGGCGGCGGTGCGGGAGGCGCAGCCTGAACAGGCTGTTGAGCCTGGGCCGGCACTTTTGCAGCCGTTCCCGGGTCCGGAAGCACAGGAATATGGCTGACCACTGCCGACGGCGGCACATACTGCTTAACAACTGGTTGCACACCGGTGTCCGGCTTGACCGGAATGGCAGATGTCGACGGCTGTGCCGCCTGTGGTTTTACAAACTGTTTGGCACCAGTATCGGCTTTGACTGGTATTTCTTCGGGCTTAAGAGGAGTAGTTTGCGACTTTACCGGAGGTATCGTGAGAGGAGGTGGCGGCGGCGGTGGCGGTGGGGCCGGCGGCTGGACGGGGACGGGCTGACCGGCTGGCCTGGCCGGAGCGGCCAGCTGAAAACCACCTTCAGCAAGAAAGAAGCTCGGAAGAAGCGATTCTCCATTAAACGATGATGGGCTCGATACATACAGCAGTTCCCTGGCTCTGGTTACCGCCAGATAAAACAGCCGGCGCTCCTCCTCGAGATCAGCGACATCGGAAGGGAAAAGCCCATCGGACATACCGACGATGAATACGATCGGATACTCCAGTCCTTTGGTTTCATTGACATTCAAGATCCTGACCGGACCTTCCGTTCCTTCTCCTTTGTCTTGCTGCCTGGCGCTGAATGCTTTAACGAATTCGGAAACGCTCTTGTACTGGCGTGCCTCTTCTTCCAGCTGAGCCAGTTTTCTCAAGGGCTCGTAATTGACGCCAGCCGGCACTTTTATGGACTTGTAAAACTCATTGAGCCTTTGCGTGCGTTTCAACAAGGAGATAGTTTCTGCAGGCGGAAGTTTCTCCGCATGCATAGTGCGGATGATGCGGACCAATTGAGCAAGGTCGATACATGACGGATCGGAAACAGCTTCCGAATAGATTTCAACTGCTTTCAAATAGGAAAGATTATTCGCTTCTCCAAAACTGGCAATGGTTGCCGATAATTTCGGATCAACTTCCTTGACTCGCAGCTGGCAAATTCGCTCGAATGACTCGCGCGCCTTGGGCCCATCAGGGTCCATAACCAGACGGAGAAAAGCCATTACATCGCCAACTTCATCAGGAATCATGCCGGCATCAGGATGCGTGGCAATACAGCGAATATTGCGCCGAGTCAGAGCTTCTTCAATCAAAATCGCATAATTGTTTTGGCGATAGAGCACCACAATTTCGCCGGACTGCCTGCCGCTATCAATCAGAATTTGCGCCTCGTCGGCCACCCATTCGGATTCCGCCATTTCGTCGGCCAGTATCTGCGGACCAATGACGGCTTCGGTTGGTGCCGGTCCCCAGCCGGAGGCAAAGTCTTTTTGCATTCTTCTGCGTTCGAGCGCTCGGACAATGTGACGCGCATTTTCCACGATGGCTGGGTGGCAACGCCAGTTTTTGTCGAGCGTATAGCAACGAGCATTCGGCAGTCTTAAAGACACTTCCGGCAAGAGCCTGGGCAGACTTCCTTTGGCTTCCCAGATGGATGTATCCTCATCCCCGACGATGAAAAGATTGTCTTGCGGAAAGGCCAGCAGGCGAGAAAGCAAATCCATCGCCGCAGACGCATCCTGGTATTCATCAATGAGAACGTATTCGAATTGATACTGATAACGCGCTCTCACTTCAGGATGTTCAACCAAAAGGTTGGCAGACAGAGTAATCATGTCATCGCGATCGACGCGATTGGCTTTCTGCAACTGGTCGTCGTAGGCTTGAAAAACTTTTGCGACCAGCTCGTCAACATCTCCCTTGCCACGTTCTTTTACGTGCTTCGGCGCAACCAAATTGGCTTTGTAAAGCGAAATCAGAGAAACAAGAGTGAACTCGTCCAGCTCTTCGGAAAGTTCTAAGGTCAGTGGGTCGAGGTCTTTCTTGTACTTTTGCAGGAGCCGCTGAACCACTTTCAATACGTTCTGCTCTACTTTGAGCGGAGGTTTGCGTTTGATCGCCGAGAGATTCTCCTTGAGAATTTTCAGCCCCAGATCGTGCCAGGTGAAGAAATTGACTTTCTGCGCCAGCAGTTTGTCACCGATTTCGTCCACCATTGTTCTCAATGGCGTGAGCGTCTCTTTTGAATGGCTGATAACAAGGATAGATTCAGGGTTGATACCTTGATTGAGCAAATTGACGATGCGGTGGGCAAGCACTGTCGTCTTTCCGCAACCGGCACCACCGGTAATGGCGGCCGGTCCAGCCCCATGGGAAATTGCCAGGCGCTGAACTTCTTCTTCGACCGGCAATTCAGGAACGACAAAACTGGCATTGCCGACTATTAAGCGCCCGTGCGAAGACTTCTTCAAGCCACCTCGCCAAACGTCTTCCACTGCATCAGCGCAGGCAACTACATTGCTGAGAATCTCTGAATTCGTCAAACGAACTATGCGCCATCCATCACTGAGCAATTCCAGATTCTTCTTTGCTTCAGCAGAGTAAGAACCGCTGCCGTCGAGCGAGGAAACATTGTCAATCTCGACATCCAGTTTGGCGTGGCGATTGTAGATGGCAAAATCGAGCATGTAATCGCCGACCACATGCATTGGCGTAATTGGAAAATCTCTTGCCTTCAAGGTCTTGTAAAGATAGTATTCCGCCTTCAACATGGGCGGCAGACCTTCTTCCTTCAATTGGCTGAAGTGATGAAGATCGATAGTGGTGGCATCCAGTATATAGAGAACCTTTTCCCAGGTGACCTTGCGGCCTGCGTATTCAAGGTCTTCGCACTCACCACCCAGACCGACTAATTCCCAGTAGTCATGTTTTGTGGTGATTAAAATGGGCTTGCCGGCCAGAGCCCGCGGATAAAGGATGTGGTGATACAGATACCAGAGCTGCTGCGGTGTTTGCGGCGCTGTGAAATTGTTGATAACTGTTACGGGACTGCCGGTCAAATCAAGTTCAAACTGGGTGGCTACAGGCCTGCCGAAAGAAGTGCTGCGCACGGCCTGATCCCACAAACGACCGGCCTGCTGATAAATTGCCGCACCTTCGACAACTGCAGGAGTGATGCCGCGTGACTTGAGATTGATTACCGCTGACTCCAAATATGGTTCGTTGGCTTCATCGAAGCTGGAAACCAGAAGTCCTCTCATGGAGCCTTTGTAAAGTCCGACCGTGTCGACAAACCAGTGCAAAGCTTCCCGGCAATCGATCGGTTGCACGGGCATTTTGTTTGGCTGTTCGGACTCTCGCTGACCCTTCGACAATGGAAAACCCTTTCGGCAGCAGTACTAGCTAGGCCCTGGCTGGTTCTACTTGATAACTATATCACTTGAAAACTATAGCTATGTATCTAATACCTGGTCCTTCGGGTTTTTACTCAAGTAGCCGATAATCACATTAATTCTCAGAGCCGAGGGCGCAAATGCCGTCGCTATTGGACTTAACGGATTTAACAACTGGTTGTCTTGACATTATCACTGTGGAATAGGGAATAGTACAATGGACCTGTGGTTCTCTACTCACGTATTGAACTTCATGGCAACCGGCTTAAGATGATGGTTTCCGTTATTAGAGGCCGCCAGGGACCTCAGAAAAGGAGAGGACGTTTTCTATGAGACAAGCATTACTCGCTTTGTCAGTTTTATTTATCGCTTCGTTACCAGCTAACGCACAGGCCTGTGGAGATGAGGGACGTTATTTCCACCTCAAGCCTCCATCTTGGACCCTGACTTCCGCAAGAAGACACGCAGTGCACCGCATGGCGAAAGCGCTTCGTTGGTACAGAGAGCACCTCGGCAACAAACCGATCTGCGAACAATCCAACATCCAGGGTATTCAGTGGACCCAAGTTAACCCGCCAACCCGCTAAGAGTCAGAGTCAAGACCTTCCGGTCCGCCCTCTCTCCGCCGCGTAAGGCAGTGTTCACTTAGTTTGGCAAGCATGCTAGTCATGCTTGCCTTTCCTGGTTTGTTTCCAAACCCTCGTAGGGGCGATGCCATGCATCGCCCGTTTTGCTTCGGCGGGCTTTTGCTTTTCCGTTTTTCGCGCTTTTCCCGAGACCCGATTTTGGAAGTTAAGCCGTTAACGGTTTAACTTCCACAACCCCGTCATAGTTCACCCAAAAAGGAGAAATCAAAATGCTCAAATTGATTCGCAACAAAGGCTCCAGCTAACTCAATTGATATGAATTTCAACAACTCATCGCCCCTTATCGACGAAACCAGGGGAATAATAGTGGACCTGGGCACCGGCGACGGTCGCTTTGTATACCAGAGCGCTCGCAAGAATCAGCATCGGTTCTACTTAGGAATCGACGCATCAGCCAATTGCCTGGAGAAACTATCGGAGAAAATCCATCGCAAACCCGCTAAAGGCGGGCTGAAGAATGCTCTTTTCATTCAGGCAGCCGTGGAGGCGCTGCCTGAAGAGCTCGATGGCGTCGCCGACGAAGTACATATTCACTTTCCCTGGGGCAGTCTTCTCCAGGGTGTTGCCACCGGGGACGAAACCATTCTCAAGAACATTCGCCGCATCTGTGCACCGAATGCGGTACTGGAGGTAATCATCGGAATCGATCAAGAACGTGATGCTGCAGAGCTTCAGCGACTGGAGATTGATCACTTGTCAGAAGCATTTATCGAATCAACTTTGATAAAACGATATGAGATTTGCGGATTTCAAATTAATGAATTCGGTTCATTTCCGGCAGGCAAATGGCCGGACATCTGCACGTCATGGGCACAGCGATTGAGGTTTAACGACAGCAGATCCCTTCTCTTTTTCACAGCAGAGGCGCTGCCCTGATCGGAAAACGCTCCCTGTGCACTGCATTCAGTGGCGTCTGGTTCGATCGCAAAAACTCCAGCGCGCGGCGTTGAAAAGCGGATTATCCCAGGGCAATCCTGTTTTCGACTGGGTTCCGTGCGATATATTCGTGATCCAATTTTGATGCGCGAGCATCAGCTTTGGCTGCACGACAAACACCCACGGCACTCGCTTGGCCAAAATCGCCTGCATCTGCGAGTAAACCTTCTTCCGCTCCTCAAGAGAGATTGCAACGCGGCCTTTCTGAATCAGTTCATCGACAACCGGATCGTTAAACCTAGAAAAGTTCATAGGCCCCTGACTCGACCAGATCAAAAAGCAATCGGGATCTGGTCCGGAAGAGCGGCTCCAGAGAGTGACATCGTAGTCGCCTTTAGCCAGGTATCTATGCCTGAGAGCCGCAAATTCCACCACCTCAACTTCTGTAGGAATGTGAGCCAACCTGAGCTGCCCGGCGATGGATTCTGCAACATCTGAAGAGTCTTTCGTCGACTTGATTCGGAAGGCAAGCAATTGGTTTTTGCCGTCCTTCACCCGCATGTATCCCTGCGAGCCTAATTTGAAGCCTTGTTGTTCAAGCAACTGGCGAGCCTTTCCAGGATCGAAATCATACGTTTTTACCGTTTTATCGAAAGACCATCTCCCTTCCGCCGAATCGCTGGATGGAAGCACTCCGAATTGACCATAGAGTTTTCTCAAAATAATTCGTCTGTCCACGCTAAGAGCAATGGCCTGGCGGACAGCATCCTCATCGTAGGGCGAGCGGCTCATATTGAAACCCAAATAAATCGTTCGTGAACCGGCGAAAGCATCCAAAAGCAGATTGGGGCACTTGCTCAAATAGTATGTCCAGGCCCGGGCATCCACTTGACCGACGTGCACATCCCCGCGGCTTAGCGCCATAGAAAGGAGACTCATGTCCGGTATAACCCGCCAGATTAGCCGTTTTACCTCTGGTTGTTTGCCCCAATAATAGGGATTTGGCTCGAAAACCAGCTCCAAGCCTGACTCCCAGCGAGTCAGGCGAAATGGCCCGGAGGCAACAGGACTGCGCATTAAGGCGCGTTTGCCTCTATCGGCCGACGAAAGCAAAGTGGCTGGAAGGATTTTCAGTTCTATCAATCTTGATAAAAGCGGCGCGCATGGTCGATTTAGCTTAAGGACAATCGACTTTTCCTTGCCAATCACTTCTTTCACATCTCTGTAATCGTCCTTGTAGGGCGAAAAGTTGGACGATGCTGCATTGATTGACTGGACAATATCATCGATGGTAATTGGCGAACCATCGGAAAATCGCAGGTTGTCTCGCAGCCAAAATCGATAAGTCAGCCCATCGGCAGCAATCTCAAAGCGCTCTGCAAGCCCGGGAACGATATCGGTGTCTGCTCCATACTTGACCAGCCCCTCATATACGAGCGTTTGTCCATAGTACGAGGCCGAGTCCACGGCACGCAGTGGATAGAAACCCACGGGCTCCCAGTTCATGCCAAAGACCACGGTTTTGTCGGCGCCGGGTTGAGATGCGCAATTACCGACAGCCTCAAAAGACAAAACCAGGCAGACCGCTGCAAAGCCAGTCAACATCAACATCAGGCAAATGCGATTGGAGGAAAGTCTGGTTTTGCTCAAGACAACATCAAACGGACTAGTAGCCGTTGCCTTGAGAAACAAAATAGAAGCAAGCCAGCATAACCAGCATGGCGCTCGTCACTCCCAGCCAGAAACCGGCCACCAAAATCTGCCAGACAATCAGAGCCTGACGGGCTGTGAGGCTGATCATGATGCCAAGGCGGTTGATGATATAGAAAATCACCGCGCCCACCGTGAAAAGAAGCGGTAGGAGCTTAATGCCGGGCGGCACAGGCACGCAAACAGCCATAACCAGGCTGAGGATACAAAGGACAACCAGGGCGATGGTCACATAGTCGGAAAAACGTTGCTTAACGTTCTCCGCCACAGAGGCTTCGTTGACGTGCTTGAGGGCACGAAGGAAATTGGTCAGACCCTGGCGCCTGATCGGCTGCTCTTCGGCGCCGCCATCTGCTGCCGGAGCGGGATCTATTTTGTGTGCTTCCGATTCAGACACAAACCAACCTCTTTACTCGCCGGAACTCCCTCTAATATTATCAAGCCTAGCTCTTATCCGTGAGGCTGTAATAGAAGTAAAGTGAGCGACTCCGAGAATAATTATCTGCCGCAAGAGCCGTCCGTATGGGCTCTAGTCCTGCACTGGCGCGGAATTGAGTACACTGAGCGCTGCCTGACTTCTCTTCGAGGGGTGAAAAACAGTAATTTCCAAATTTTGCTCGTCGACAACGGTTCTGAAGACAATGACGGCGAAAAGCTCAAAAATGAGTTTCCGGAAATTGAAATGCTCCGATTAGACACAAACCAGGGCTTTGCCGGAGGTTGCAACGCCGGCATGCGCTATTGTCTGGATAAAAATGCTGATTTGATCTGGCTGCTCAACAACGACACTACGATACCTGCAGAGACTCTGGACAAGTTGCTCGAAATTGCTCGCGAGTACCCAAAGGCGGCCGCCCTTGGTGCTTGCATTGTTGAAAACGAAGCGGACGGGCGCGCCAAAACAGTACAAGCGCGAGGAGTAATTGACTTCACCAAGGCAAAAACGTACCTGAAACGCGACGCGCAAGGACGAGCGGTCGATTGCCAATGGCTCTCCGGATCAAACTTGCTCTTGCGAGCAGATGCACTGAAACTTGTCGGTCTTTTTGACGAAACCTATTTTCTCTACTTTGAAGACACGGAGCTTTGTCATCGCCTCCGCCTGAAAGGCTGGCAGTGCATACTTGTTCCCGATGCTTTAATAGCGCATACGGGAAACGCTTCTACAACTGGAAAGAGAAGATTCTGGCGCGATTACTATTACACACGCAATCGCTTTCTTTTCTTTTCGCAGTATTTAACCGGATTGAAAATGCTGCCCGCTTACTTTTTCATTTTTACGCACTTGCTGCGACACGCGATAGTCTTGCCATTTCGTGGCGAGAAGGGCCGCAACCAGCTTCGCGCTGAGCTTCTCGGCGCCCGTGATTTTTTCAGCAAATCCTTCGGCAAAGCAAAATGTTTGGAATGGTGTGAAGAAGGTTAGATTCTCCCTGGTACCATGCACGGTGCCCATCCACAATGGATGTCCAGAATTCTATAAAAGCGAATGCCTGTCCGCTATTTCATAACTCCATGTAGAACAAGCTTTAAAGCCTCTTCGATGTGAACCTCGTACATGTCGTCCTGAAGAAGATCGGGATTTCCTTCAAACAAGTGGGTGAGGTTGTTCTTTGACATTACATAAAATATGCACGCACCCATAATGTTTATCGCCGCATGCACAGTATCCAGGTCACTCCTGAACACTCCTTCTTTCTTGCCGCGCTCGAGAATAGCGATTATTGGTTGATAAATGGCCGACACTACTATCTGTTTATAGAAACGCCCTTCATTTTGAATACCTTCAAAGAGAATGATCAAAGGAAGGTTCGGGCGATTCCTTATATCGAGCATGATCAGCCGCAAAAATGTCGTCAGGGCTTTCTCCGGCGAATTTTGATGGACATCGAAGTTTTGCGCCGTTTTGGCCTGTTGTTCGAACAACCTTTCTAAAACAAGCCTATATAGAGTCTCTTTACACTCAAAGTAATAGTGGATCATGGCGCGCGTGCAGTCAGCGGCTACTGCCATGTCCTCCGTTCGGGCACCCAAAAGCCCCCGGCGGGCAAACTCCGCTTCTGCGGCATCCAAAATCAGTTTTTTAGTCAGTTCGGCGTCTCTTTGCTTACTGACAATTTTGGTTTTGGCCATATTTAACCCCGGTTAACTAACAAAAGTGTAAACCAGAATACATAAATCGGCAACAAACCCCCTTGACGGTTTCGGGTTTAGGGTACATACTAACTAACATGTTAGTTAACCGAATCGAGGGCGAGAAAATGTCAGTCCCAACACTCAGCGAAAAGCCCTGCACCGAAATTAAAGCCTATCCAGTCATCGACTGTCCCGAAAACGAAATCAGCGTACTGCCCTCGGCTGCCGATCAAAAGGCTCCGGACAAGAAACCAGGCAAAAACAACAATAAATTGATTGCTATCGCCACAGCCGCGCTCCTATTAATAGGCGGAGGCAGCTTCGGCGCCGTCCAGTGGCTGTCTGCCATGTCCGCTCACCAGGAAACTGATGACGCTTATGTCACCGGTCACCTGCACCAGGTCAGCAGCCGGTTGAACGGAACCATTGAGAAGGTCCTCATCGACGACAACCAACACGTCAAAGCAGGGCAGGTTATCGCCCTTCTCGACCCGCGCGACTTTCAAGTAAAGGTCAACGAAGCCAAAGCCGCCCTCGAGTCTGCACAGCGTCAAGCCAGCACCGCTTACACTTCCATCTCCCTGGCCAGCACGACCGCCCAGGGTCAAGAAACCAATGCCGCCGGAGCCGTGGCCGACGCCCAAGCAACGATCACCAGATCGCAAGCCGCTGTTAAAGAGGCTTTAGTGGCAATAGAACACTCCAAAGACGACCTGGTCGGTAAAGAAGCCGAGATGAACAGAGCCGAGCTCGACGATCAACGTTTTGCCGGACTGGCCGCAGACAGAGCCGTCTCCCAGCAACAAGCCGACAATGCTCACCGTGACGTGATCGTGGCCACCAAAGCACGCGACATGGCAGAAAAACAAATCGCTCAAGCCAAAGCTCAGTACGAACAAGCCGTAGAAACGGTGAAAAAAGCCAGAGCTCAATTGATTCAAACTCAAGGCCAAGTAGAGCTGGCCAGGGCAAGCAAAGTACAAACCCAGGTCAACTCCAATCAATATGACGTCGCCAACGCCGCAATTGATCAAGCCAAAGCAAACCTGCAAGAAGCTCAGTTGAATCTCTCATACACAGTGATTACCGCTCCGACTACCGGTCGCATCGGCAAGAAATCAGTGGAAGTCGGACAACGCGTCGAGCCCGGACAACCTCTAATCACTCTGGTTTCCGACGACCTCTGGGTAGTTGCCAACTTCAAAGAAACCCAATTGGCAAAGATGCGCCCGCATCAAGAAGTGGAATTGAAAGTAGACTCTTTCCCCGATCACGTTTTTACCGGCACAGTCGACAGCGTCGCCCCCGGTAGTGGTTCCAGTTTTGCAGTCCTTCCTTCAGACAACGCCACGGGCAACTTCACTAAGATCGTCCAACGCGTCCCTGTAAAAGTGGTTTTCGACAAAGCCAGCCTGGGCAATTACAGCGACCTCCTGGTCCCCGGAATGTCGGTTATAGTTGACGTTCAAGTAAAACACCAAGAACACAAAAAGGCGTAAAACGTCATGAGCGCGCAAAACGAAAACACAAAAAGCGCTCAAGAACCCCAAGTTTCGCTCAAGGACTGGCTGGCCGTTATCGGGTCAGCCCTTGGTGCCTTTATGGCTGTGCTCGATATTCAAATCACCAGCTCTTCTCTAAAAGACATCCAGGGTGCATTAGGAGCGAGTTTCGACGAAGGCAGTTGGATTTCAACCGCATACTTGATCGCAGAAATCGTGACGATTCCGCTGACCGGTTGGCTGTCGAAAGTCTTCGGAATGAAAAGATATATCGTCGTAAACGCAGTGCTTTTCCTAATTTTTTCTGTTTGTTGCGGCTTGGCGTGGGATCTGAATTCACTGATCGGCTTTCGTGCCGCCCAGGGATTTACCGGCGGCGTGCTCATCCCCATGTCATTTGCCATAATCCTGTCCAAACTGCCGCCATCAAAACAGCCAATCGGACTGGCAATTTTCAGTATTACAGCCACCTTTGCGCCGGCGATTGGTCCAGCTGTCGGAGGTTATCTCACCGACACATACGGTTGGGAATACAGTTTTTATCTCAATATAATTCCAGGCATCGTGCTGATCGCCATGCTTCTCTATTCGTTGCCGGCGTCAAAAATGCAATTGAATCTATTGAAACGCGGCGATTATTTAGGCATCGTCAGCATGGCCGTAGGGCTTGGTTGTTTGATCTATGTTCTTGAAGAAGGACAACGAAAAGACTGGTTTGGATCAGAGCTGATCTTGCGCCCGGCCATCATTTCGGTGATCGCACTAACGATCTTTCTTATCACTCAATTCGTAAAGAAAGAGCCTCTGATCAACTTGCGGCTATTTTTCCGGCGCAATTTCGGTCTGGGAAGTTTTGCCAACACGGTCTTCGGTATGGCACTCTATGGCAGCGTTTACATCATCCCTGCCTATCTCACGCTCGTCCAGGGATACAGCGCCTGGCAAATCGGCGGCGTACTGATCTGGTCTGGGCTGCCTCAGTTAGTAATCACACCTCTAATTCCTCTGATCATGAAGAAAGTCGACGCGCGTATTCTGCTTGTCTGGGGTCTGGGAGCATTCGGCGCCAGTTGTCTGATGAATGCCTTCATGAGTCACGACTATTCAGGCCCGCAACTAATCGCCGCCATGCTTGTCCGTGCCGTCGGGCAGCCCTTCATCATGGTCCCTCTCTCTTCTGTGGCCACAGCAGGCATTGAGTCAGAAAACGCCGGCTCTGCATCAGCTCTCTTCAACATGATGCGCAACCTGGGCGGATCATTTGGAATTGCAGGATTATCAACGATTTTGACACAGCGCGAACAGTTTCATTCAGAAAGAATCGGTGAAGCATACTCAGCTGTTGGACAAAACACGCAGCAGTTCTTGCATCAAGCAATGACAGGTTTCGAACATAAAGGCTATTCGCACTTCAGCGCACATCAAGCAGCTATAGAAAGTCTCGCCCACCGCATCAAAATCGAAGCCTACGTGCAAGCCTTCAATGACTGCTTCCTGGCGCTCGGCATAGTGCTTTTCATTGCTGCAATCGTTTCACTCTTCCTAAAAAAGGCCGCGCCAGGTGCGCATTCGATTGCCGAATAAGGCACTGGTTTAAATACTCTCTTCTGGAAAACCATCACGAAAACCAGTGGAGGCTGCCGTTCAATACCTGAGTCAAAATAGAGAACACGCAGAGCAGAATAAAGAGACCCAGCACAACCATCAAACAAATTTCCAAAAAACTGGAACTGAAAAATCCTACCAGCGAAACTGGCTTTGGCCCGAGGAAAAAGTAAAACACTTCACCGTTGGCTAATTCCCATTTTTTCGAGACTTGACGGCAAATGAACGCTGCAAAATAAGTAAGAGCGGCTCCGCGGAAGGCAAAATCGCAGCCGTTGTCGACAAGCGACTGAGCGCAAATAAGAAGCGCAGCTTCTCGGCGCAAACGTTCTGCCTCAGAGACCAGGTGCGGTTGAAATTCCAATCTGGCCACAAATGAATAGTTCTCAAATTGCGTGGCGCTATACCACGCACAACCGGCTGCAGCCAAGAGTCCAAGCCCGATGCCAATGGCAATAGGCACTATATAAGGCTTGATTGAAGGTTTCTTCTGCAATGCCAGAACCCAACAAATCATAAGACTCGATTAGGTCCATCATACAAAACAGCGCCAAATCACGCCGGTCGAATCTAGCCTTCGTCAGCTACTTCCACTTCGTCAGCATAGGCTTCGTCTTCGACAGTGAAATCATCGTCTGAATCTTCAACGTGACTTTTGCCGTTGGACTCTTTTTTCTTCTTAGACCCTTCTGCCGGCAAGCCGCGATAGGTAATGACGATGTGTCTGTCTTGACCCTCGCCTTCCGATTCGGATGCCAATTCTTCAAAATTTTCCTGCAGGTATTTGTGCACGATGCGGCGCTCATAGGGGCTCATCGGCGGGAGGGCAATGCGTTCTTGCTCACCGTTCAAAACTTCCACAGCGGCTCTCTTAGCGCTGTCTTCCAGGTTGCGGCGGCGGCGCGATCTGTAGTCGAGCACATCGACGACAAACGGACCCTGGTCAGCCATGCCTGATTTGCACATCTGTCTGACGATGAATTGCAGCGCTTCCAGCGTCTGTCCGTTTCGTCCAATCAAAAGCCGGGCGTCATCCGGACGGCACTCGATGCGGAAGCAAGTGGTGGTCTCGTCGATATCTTCGGCAGACACCGATGCTTCAATGTCCAAAATGGCGAGGATCTTCTCCAAATATGATCTGGCGTTATCGTCTAATTGGTTCATAAGGTCACTTCTTCTTCTTTTTAACTTTGCGTTTTCCTGTTGACAAACTTATGGTTTCGCCGGAGTCGCTTTCGACTGTAATTTGCTTGACTCCTTCGTCCGCCTTTTTCTTGTCTTTTGCGGCGGTTTTACCCGTATCTTTTCCTGCTTCTTTGCCGGATTCTTTGCTGGAGCCGTTTTTCCCGCTATCACTTACGTCTTTTTTTTTGCCTTTGGAGGCATCACCGTCAGAAGGCGGAGGGGGCGCATCGTCATCGCCTTCCAGAACGTCCACAAAAGCCGGCATGGGCGATTTCATGACCAGCCATGTTTGCAACGTCTGTATGACGTTGGACACAACCATATAAACATACACTCCCGACGGCAAAGGAATGAAGAAAAACATCGCAGAAAGTGCAATTGGCATGGTCTTGGCAGTTTGCTGCTGAATCAGCTGTTGCTCGTCCATCTCGTCAGCCGGGCCAGTTGGCGCTTTCATCGTCAGCTTGGAAGACAAGTACATGGTGGCGCCGAAGAGCAATATCATGGCAATCAAGTCAAAATTCTCCGGCTTGAGCAGTTCCATGCCGGACGCCACTTTTCCAAGACCATTGATTGGTCCGAAATTTTCGTGTTTGGCAATACCTGGAACCATCGCCTGGACGTGATATTCACCCGGTTTCAAGAAGGTGGCATGACCGTTTTCATCAATGGTTGCCGGCGCTTGCTCACCGTCTTTGGTCTTGAGATTGGCGAGTTTCCACTTCACTTTGAAATCGGCAGGCAGCTGACCATCGACCGACCGGGTATTGAAGTCAAGACTTTCGCCTTCAACTACCGAAGATTCTCCAGGGAAAACAACAACCTTGGCGATTTTTCCTTCAGGAGATACATAGGGGCTGTTGTTGCCGGAAACCTCTACTTTTTTGACATCGGCTGCTTTCGCCTTATCAAGCACATTGACCTTGACGTCAATAGCTTTATCGCCGAAGGGCGGTCCGGAGAAGGTTGCAAACAAAGCGAATAAGACAGGCAGCTGAACAAGTGTGGGCAAACATCCGCCCAGGGGATTCATCTTGTTCTTGGAGTAAAACTCCATCATCTTCTTTTGAAACTTTTCCGGGTCGCTCTTATAGCGATCTTGGATGCGTTTCATCATCGGCTGCATCTGCGACATCTTCTGCATCGATTGCGTCGATTTGACGACAAGCGGCCAGACCAGAACACGTACCAAGACTGTGAGCATGATGATCGCCCAGCCATAGCTGTTCGTCATCTTGTGGAAATACTCCAGAATCGGAATCATGTACTGATAGGTGATGTCCACTTAGTTACCTCTGAATCAAGCGTTTGAGCTTGTGTTTGACGGCTGGTTCTGGGGATTTCTTGCAGTCTTTGCTTGCTTCGCGCTCGGTGCGATGCCTGCAGACTGCCTATTCGAGCAAAAAGCCTGCGCAATAATCGTAGCGTCGCTTCTTACGAAAACAGGTTTTAGCCCGCTTTTCATAACGTTTATCGCATTCCAAGTTGGGGCGACAGCGGCGAGAATTTCCGGCACTTCGTCTACGCCGCCATCATGAAAAGGATGGCACTTGCATATACGCACGACGCCAAGCCGCATTCCATGGACAATGCCGTGCTTCTCGATCGCTTGCCGCATATACTCTGAGCAGGAAGGGTAAAAACGGCATGACGGCTGGCGAAAACGCCTCGTCCACTGCCAGGCGGACAAAAGACTGAGAACAGTTGTTTTCAGCCTATTCACGCGGCTTGCCTCCTGGCTCTCCGCTCGATTTCAGGACGCCGAATTTGTTTTCCGCTTTGGTAAGACATTCATTCACTGCATTCAAAATCTCGGTCCAACTGGCTTCCAGGGCGACGGCATGAAGGACAAAAACAAGCACGTACCACTGCCCAAGTTTGTATTTTGGATTGAAAGCTCCCTCAGTACTATCGATAGTATTTTGGACTGTTTTTCCAATTGCCGCTTGAGCATTGGCAACCGCCCTTTCTTTGGGGCTTTCTCGCAAAGAACGTGTCAGGAGCCTATAAGCTTCTCTGACACGTCGTTTAACCCGATTGCGCGAGACAGCGCTTTTGAGCACTTTCTTCGCCGCTACGAAGCCCACAAAGGGCATTCTTACCGCCTGAGACTGATTGGGCGTTTTTCTCTCAGTTTTGGCACGAGGCACAACATAAAGGGTGACAAGACGCGTGTTTACGCTCTTCCGTCCCGTGTAGGCTCTCTGGAAAACGCTTGATTTTCTCAGCCTTTCGTTTGCCGGAAGCAAGAGCGAGATCCTGTTCCTAAACGGAAAGCCGGTAGCGACCCTTGGCTCGACGTGCCTTGATTACTTTTTGTCCGTTCTTGGTGGACATTCTCTTAAGAAAGCCGGAACCTCTTTTTACTTTGATAAAAGATCCGCGCAAAGTTCTCTTCATTGGCGTAACTCCTGGAGCCAAACTTTAAAATTTTTTGGCTAGCATACATAGCTAAAAACGAATAGTTGTCTATGCTATCATCTCCTGCATATGTTTTTAGCCGGTCCCCACCCAGGACTGAGTAAAAAAATTCACGAAATAGCCGAGATCCGTAAGCCAAATCTCCGGCTATATTTTTTAGTCTGCCTGCTGACTCAATCAACCGTCTTCGCCCAGCACGTTGAAACCGAGACAGGCAGCTAATTTTCAGTGGTCACCACCGCTGCAGTATCTGTTTCGGCAGGCGCGCAACTGAATTAGGGAATCCTCATAAAGGTCCTGTCTCAATTTTCCGGTTTGGCCGCGTTTTGTAACGACGGAAGCCTTACCACCGACCAGCACGGAGCTATTTCATGATGACCAAAGAGCGGGAAGATGTTCGCCTCATGAAATCAACCGCTGAAATCTGGGCTGACGTACTAGCGATTATTGAACCCCAGGTGAAAAAGGGAACTTTCAACACCTGGTTTCGACAGGCTGCCCTGCAATCAGTGGAAGGCGACGAGGCAATCATTGCTTTAGCAAACGATTTTGGCCGCAATTTCATCGGAAACCATCATCAAAAACAATTGGAAGAAGCCTTTGAAACAGCGACTCACGCTAAGATCAGAGTGAAAATTATTGTTGACCCCAGTGTTGCTTCCGGCCGCTACGAACCTTCAATAGCCAATATCACTGTAATTCCTCAGAGTGAAGCTCAAGAAGCGATCGACCTTTCCAATGCATTATTGGCTGCTACACCTGATGCTACTGCTTCGTCAAACAGTTCTAGATCCTCGGTAAACTATCCTCCTGCACCCAATCAGGCATTTTCCACCCAGCCGATTAATCAGTCAGCCGCTTCCAAGGCTGGTCTCAATCCCAAATACACCTTCGACACTTTCGTAGTTGGCTCCAACAGCCGCTTTTGCCATTCCGCTGCCTTGGCAGTAGCGCAAAAACCCGGTCAGTCCTACAATCCGCTATTTGTATATGGTGGAGTCGGTCTCGGTAAAACCCATTTGATGCAGGCGATCGGGCACGAAATTCTGCGCAATTCGCCTAATACCAATGTCAAATACATTACCTGCGAACGATTCACTAATGAATTGATCAATTCAATTAGAGACGATCGCATGCAGGACTTCCGCAAGCGCTATCGCCAGGTGGATGTACTTTTGATGGACGACATTCA
>CAZHEZ010000065.1:0-34080 GCA_964531315.1 uncultured Candidatus Obscuribacterales bacterium
TTCAGCGAGCCAGCCTCGGAGAAGGTCTAGCCCACCGGCTCCACGCTTGCTCAGCTGACTGCGGTTTGCCCCAAATTTCGAAGGTCTGTGCAAAAACCTGATTTGCATTGGCCCGAATCGCTGAAACTGGCGTCAGCCGGTCAAGCGGGCAAAGCCCTTTGGGAAGCAATTCCTGAGCGGCTTTGCAAATGCGTGATGAACGGTCGTTCAGCGCGCATGTTAGAGCCGGTTCGCTTCCGCGGGCTGGCTGTGTAGTGAAACCGACAAAGGGGAGTGCTTACAGGAAGCGCTCTACCTGGTCATGACAGCCCAATTGGGCAAATGGAGAACTGTTATGAACACTGCAATCACCACGCGCGAAGACAGCCACCGCATCGCCGCCGCCGCTCTGCTGCGCTGCGACCCGAGCGAAACCGAAGGCGTCGATTTCTTCGACGAAATCGCCACCGACGGCTCGATCATCGACCCCAAGATCGTCGCCGCCGCCGATCGCAACGGCTATTCGCCGGCTGCGCTCTGCGAGATGGTCGCCGAAGCGGCTGAGGAGAACGCCGGTCTGCGCGGCTACAGCCGCTCCGAGCGTGCGGTCATCAAGGCCGGTCGTCTGCACGGCGAGGACGTGGTCATCACCCGTCCCCGTCGGCGCGCGCACTAAGCTGCAGAAGCCGGATTCCGCGGAACGTCGTCACTGACCAATCCGCGGACTCCGGCCCCCTGCTCTTGCCCAAGAATTTCGCGGACGGGTCTAGCCCGCCCGTCTGTAGCAAGTTTCGAATGCACTGGCAGAACACCTGAACTGCTGATGCTCGGAAACGCTGACAGCGAAAGCGTCAGCGTGTGTTGTCACCGGGTGGTGGCAGCACAGAAGCCGGCTCGCTTTCGCGAACCGGTTGTGTAGTGAAACCGACAAAGGGAGGCGCAGTCAGGATGCGCTTTACCTGGTCATGACAGCCCACACGGGCAAAATGGAGAACTGTTATGAACACTGCAATCAACAACACGCGCGAAGACAACCACATGATCGCGGCCTCGGCGCTGTTCCGCTGCGACCCGAGCGAGACCGAAGGCGTCGATTTCTTCGACGAAATCGCTGCCGACGGCTCGATCATCGACCCCAAGATCGTCGCCGCCGCCGATCGCAACGGCTATTCGCCGGCTGCGCTCTGCGAGATGGTCGCCGAAGCGGCTGAGGAGAACGCCGGTCTGCGCGGCTACAGCCGCTCCGAGCGTGCGGTCATCAAGGCCGGTCGTCTGCACGGCGAGGATGTGGTCATCACCCGTCCCCGTCGGCGCGCGCACTAACCTGCAGAAGCCGGATTCCGCGGAACGTCAAAGCATTCACGTGCGGCGACCAATCCGCGGACTCCGGCCCCCTGCTCTTGCCCAAGAATTTCGAAGGCGACTGCCTTCAACAGACGGGCCTAGCCCGCCTGTCTGAAAAGAGTTTCGGAGACATTTGCAGCTGCCTGAGCTGTGAATGTCCGAAAACGCTGAAAGCGAAAGCTTAAGCGTTGTGCCGTCACCGGGTGGTGGCGTCACAAAAGCCGGGACGCCTGTTGCGTTCTGGTTGCTAGGTGAAACCGACAAAGGGGAGCGCATTCAGGATGCGCTTTACCTGGTCATGACAGCCCACAACGGGCGAAATGGAGAACTGTTATGAAAAACGCAATCGCAATCACCACCGAAGACCGTGAAGCCACTCGTCGTCGCATGAGCGCTGTTCTGCAGCGCATCGAGAACGACCCCACCGAAGGTGTGGTCTTCTTCGACGAGATCGGCGACACCGCCGGCGAGACCGCGCTCGACCTGCCGAAAGGCTGGACGGAAGCGGACGCTCGCGAGATGGCTGCCGAAGCCGAGTCCGACTGGAATGCTCTGCGTGGCTACAGCCGCGAAGAGCGCCACATCGTGCTGGCCGGCCGCCGTTACGGCGAAGACGTTGTTCCCGTGCGTTCGCGCTGGAACTAATTACCAGAGAGGGCGCCGGCACTTGTGGACTTGATGCGGCAACGCATTGAGCTCCGCAAGCACCGGCGCTGGTAGTCTTCGAAAAGCGAGTCCTCCCCCCGCTTTTCATTTTTTTCCTGATTCTATTATATCGTATCGTATTACTGCTCAAAAAAAGCGGGGAATCCGGTCCATGCCAGTTTCCCCGCTCCGGATCAGATCCATCCGCTCCGATCCTAAATCTAAATCAGGCTATGCGCGCGGCTTCTTGACCGATGGCTGGTCGGCGAAGCAGGATGCACACAGCTTTGCCGCCGGCTTCAAACCGCTCTCGATGCGCTCCTTGTCCTCGATTCGGCAAAGAATCTGAATCTCCTGCAACTTGAGGTTTTCCCCTTCAGCCTGAGCGAAGACCGCAGCCCGACAGGAAAGAGCCTGCACAAGCTGAGTCAGATCGCCGCGGAATTGCTCGGGCGTAACCAGCAAGGCAATCTTCCGGCAGTCCTGTAAGGCAGCCTGCTTGAGGGCAGCCGCGAAGATACCGCAAGCGACTCGCAAGTCGCGCCAGGACGACTTCGGGAAACCGGCGAAGATCAGCTCGCCTCGCGCGGCAATAGTGTTCTCGGAATTGACGAAACGATCGTCCGCCCCTTTGGGCAAAAGATTGATGGCGTCATAGAGCGGTCCCAATCCGGCGCGCGCATTGAGGACAACGAAGAGATCGATGACATCGGGATCGAAGTCATGCTCGTGAAAAACGCTCAAGCAAGGAATGACTGCAAACTGGATAGACGAAGCGTGGCGGCAGCCGGTGCAAGACTTTTCAACGTTGGTGTTCATGGAACTTCTCCTTGAAGTTGTGGGCAAGCCCGGCAAGCAAGAGCTTGAGGGCTGAAGGCGGAAACAGGCGGCAGTGAATGGAAAAGGTGGGTGGGAAACGTCCGCAGAAAAGGAAAAAACAAGATAGGCCCGCAACTTACAAATTGGGGGCGCCAATGCACAATCGAACCTAAGGATGATTGGCCAGCCCTTGCCAACGGAAGATGGTGGGCGCGTCCCCAAGCTTAAGTGCGGGCAATTTTTCCAAAATCTCGAAGACTGTCAACCATCCCTGTCCATAGAGAAAAGCCGCAACCTCTCCACCTGTACTTCAGGACTATGAACATAGCTGCGCCATGATACTTTCGAATGATTGAGAAGTTTGCGCGAGCGCAGACGACATTTGCGGCAAAAATTGCAGTTTTTCAATCTCCGCTTGCTCATTTCTATTAAAATGGCTTTGTGTCCATGGAAATGTCGTAGCCGTGCGCGAACATCAGATCGTCATCAGCCTCAAACCGGAGCAATTCCAGGAGATGCAAAAGCAGGCTCGGGCAGCCGGAGCGCAGTCCGTCGGTGCTTTTGTGCGGCAAAATCTGCTCATCTTTTTGGGACTTGAAGAAACTGACAACACAAGAAAAGGCAATCACAATGCGCCGGCTGTGCAAGCCGATCCGGACTGGACATTCATCGCCGGCGAATTGCGCCGTCTGCATCGCGAACTGAAAGTTTTGAGCAGCGAAGCAACAATTTCTCAGCCTTTGCTCAGCGACCTGGCTGGCAGCATAGACAGCGGTCCCCTTTTGGCATCTTCTCTCGGTCTGGCAGAAGCCTACGAGGAGCCGGCTCGAGAAGAAAACTTTCTTACCGACGGTGCGCCAGTTTCTGCTGATGATCTTCCCCAGGACTACGAAGAGTCGCTGATTCTGCCGCCTGCCCATGGTGTCCAGGGGGGAGCCGTCACACCCTTTTTCCAAACGCCGACCATGCCTACTCGCACACCTTTTGGACTGTCGATGCCAACCGGGCAGATTCCGCTGTCATCACCATATTCGCATCACACTTTCATGCCCAATATCACACCATTGCCCGCCGACCTGGATATGCGGACAAAGCTACCTCAAGACGCCGAAGCACAATCTTTGTCCACCCAAAGCGCGGCAGAAACGCAGGTTGAGGCGGCTGTATTTTCGCCAGTCCTGCCAGAGCCTGTACCGGCCGCCCCACCGGTTCCCGAACCAACACCTGAAAAGCAGACCGAACCGGTGGCAGACCCCACGACTGCAGATCCGCCCGCGCCACCACCTGCAGATCCTTTGCCGGAGCCGGTTTCCAATGCGGCAGCAGCAGTTGAACAACCACCACCGCCAGAAGTTGCAGTTCCGGCGCCGACGCAAAACCATGAGCCAGAGCCCAAGACAAGTGCCACGCCGGAAAAACCGCGCCCCATTGCGCCTGCGCAGGGAGCTGAACAGTCGGGCGCCTTTGCCCCCCAGAAAGATGACATGGAAGTACTTGCTGACCGGGCTTTCGCCATTTCACCAAGATTGGGCGCCATTGATCCGGAGGTGACACTGCAGCCGGCACCGACACGAAGCTTTGCCGACACTCTTGAAGAACTTCTCGATGCCGGATTGATCAATCAGGTTATGTCGCAAGCGGACGAAGAAGCATTTTCTCAGACCGACGATTTCGCCGGAGAAGTAGGAGCACCTCCCGAGGACTATGACGCCGGGGAAGGCGTCGAAGTTTACATTCAGGAAGTGGAAGTGCCTTCAGTAACAGATAGCGAAAGTACTCTTCAGTCCGATAACGTCGAGACAGATAGAGGCGAAGTGAGCGAAGAGGAAACCCCGAGAGTCATTGACCACGAGCCTCCACCGCCGCCCAAGCCAATCGGCGGCGAGGATGAAACCAATCAAGACGACCCGCCCAAGCCGCCACCGCGCCGTAAAAAATTGATGTAAGCAGAGAAGCAGCTCAAACTCTTTCGCTACACTTCTTTTCAAAACCGAGCACTTGAAGTGGTGTTTTTCCCACCACTAACCGGTAGAAATTAGCTTCAGTGAATTGACGACCTTAAATTTGTCGCTTAATATCGTCGCTGTTCCAATGGCGGGAACGCTGATCAGCCAGCTTCTGACAGATTTAGTCTATATATGCAATTTAAAACGCCAGGGCAGGGGGTCCAAAACCAGACTGCCGGCAGCGCTTTAGCCTTGCATGCTCGGCAAAAAACAACTGGCAAAATGGTGGGTAATACCCTCAAGTAGGACTGGTAGAACGGCAAGATGGGCTTGGTAGAACCGCCCCAAAGGCGTGGTATATATGAATGACCGATCTCTCTCATGTAGCTGTTCTATGTCTGACCAAATGGTGGTAATGGCATGTCTAATGACAATATAAATTCCGGACAGGGTGACCTGAAACCTAAAGGCCCGGACAAGGATTTCGATCCTCTGGAACTATTGAAAAAGAAAGAACTGGACAAACAAGCGGAGTTGATTGACTTGGCTGTAAACGATGACATAGTTGAAGAGACGGGTGATCTTTTGACAGATGCGGAAAGAGAGACATTGAGAATGACCGCCGAACAAGTCGACGCGGCCAGGATGAGCTGGGCGGCTGTCATCAAAGACCCGCAAAAGTCCTTGAAAGCATTGGACGAGCAGCAAAAGCGCATCGAAGAAATGATCAAGGCGAAAGATATGGACGGGCTTCGCGAGATGCAACGTAAAGTGGACGAGCAGCTCAAAATGATCGTTGTGGCAGTGTCAGACGTAAAAAAAGCTCGCGCGTGGGACTCGGTTCTGATAGCAGCTTCCTAACGGAAGTTCCGGATCTCACGCGCAAGGACAACGAAAAGAAGAATTCCTGAGCTGAGCTCGGGTATGTTTTCTTTGGTTGTTGTAGCGTGGAAGAAGTGAGATCTCAGCCGTCCCAATGCTTCATCGTCCAGACTCCCGTTTTTTCCTCCACGTCCAGTTAATATTGCTGAGCGCTTTGACGTCTCTGCCCGCCTGCGCTGCTGACGACGAAATTCTGGCGCGCATTCAAAGCGCCTATGCTAAAAATGACTTCGCCCAGGCGATCGAGCTGAGCAAAAAGCTGGCGGAAAGAAGCCCGGCCTCGGCCAATGCCCACTATATTGTGGGCAACTGTTATCTGAAATTGCAAAATCTCGAGGAAGCGCGCCGGCACTATGAATTTTGCCGGACGATTCAACCTAAAGGCGAGTCCGCCGCCTACGCGACAAGAGCACTTTCATACATGTCTTCACCTCCGCCCGGAAATGCGGAAACGAACGCAGCTGCACCCGCTTCATCAAGCCAATCGCCCGCCGGCGAAAAAATGAACTCACGCGTTAAATCGCAACTGGAAGAATTGTATGCCAAGCGCAATCAAGAAACGCGCAATATGCTCAACCGGCAGTATCAAGAACAAGATCGACACATGCAGATGCTTAACAAAGACGTGCAAAAACAAATTGATGCCGTGCCGAAATTGGTTACAGGCGCGCAAGGACAGATGGTCGTCAATTCGGACTACGATGACGAAGTATCCAGAATTCGTGAAGATGCAGAGCGAAAGTTGGCGGTGCTGCAGCGCGAGGCTGAGCGAATCAAGGCTAAGCTCGATGCGCTCGAGAAGACACCACAGGACACAATTGACAAAGAAAGACTAAATGCAGCGTCTCAAACCAGCCTTGGCAACGGCCTTATAAAAGTGACTCCACAAGGTTCGGATGTGTTTGTCAAAAACTATATGAACTTTGCCGGAGAGCCCGTTGAGCCGCCGCAAGTGCCACTCAAGGGCAGCATGAAAAAACTGCAGATTGGCGATGTAAAACAGCAGCCACCAATGAAAGTTCAAAGGAAAAAATGATGGCGGCAAGGAAAAGCGAGCTGTCTGGCGCTATCGCGACTATTTTGATCCCAGTCTGCGCATTTTCAATACTTCCTTCTAAAAGCAAGGAAGCTGTGAAAATGCAACTAAAGGGCAGTGTGGATTTTCAGGCCTCGGCCCTGGCGGCCGCCGGCATTCAGATGGATTCAACCAAACTCCCAGCCAAGGTTTATCGTGTCTTGCTTGGAACACCGGCGCACTACGGAGGGCTGCAAGAAGGCGACAAGATCACAAAACTGGAGATCGGCGAAAACACCCTCGGAGTATGGTTTTCCAGAAACGGGAACAATTATTTCCTGAAGTTGCAAACACCTCAGGGCGCTAAGTTGGACAAAGTTGTTTTACCGGGCAAAGCGGAAACGGCCGCACCGCCAAAGCGTGATGTTCAGCCGCCTGCACCCAAGACAATCGAAGCATACGAAGTTGTTTTTCTGATCGACAAATCCACCTCCATGAATGACCAAGAAGCGTCGGTCGGATGCACGAGATGGGAATGGTGCGAAAAGCAGATCTGCTCTTTCTCGTCACTCGATCTGAAAGACCCCGCGAAAACCTTTACTGTATGCCTTTTCAATGAATCGCACCAGATTGAGAAAAACTGCAATCTCGAAAAATTGAAACAAATATTTCGCACAAACTCGCCGGGCGGAAACACGAATATCGGCACACCGCTGAAAGAAATCCTGGACGAATATCTCAATGGAACACGCAAAAAGCCGCTTTTGATTGTCGTTATGACGGACGGCGCTCCCAACCAGGGCGATGATGTCGAGCAAGTGATCATTGACGCCACTCAGAAGATCTCCAGCGATCACGATATCCGCATCACTTTTTTGGAAATCGGCGAGGAGTTTCAGGGATCAGTAATTCTGCAAAATCTCGACACCCAGCTGATTCCCAGAGGGGCCAAGTATGACATCGTCAACCGCACACCATTCTTGCAGCTGATCAATCGCGGACTAAAACCAGCTCTGGAAGAAGCTTTGAAGTGAAGTCCAGAGAAAGAGAAGAAAGAACTGCTCAAACGAGGCCGACTTTGTCCAACCTATCCAGCGCAACTGAAAAAAAGGGAGCCCGGTAGCGGCTCCCTTTTACTAGTTCTTATGAACGTTTCCGACCGGTTTAGATATAGCCGATCTTTTGATTTTGCGAAGTGGCCGGCGGCAAAATGCGCAGGCGGCGCATCGGTTCGTCACCGACACTGCGACTGCTTAGGTTGAATCTCTCGACCAATTGGTGTTGCAGACGGCGAATGTAAGAGCGGCGAGGGGTAAGCTCGATTGGCTCCAGGCGGTCGACTACACGAGTAATCGCTTGCCGCGCTTCTTCCAGAGCAATTTCAGTTTCATCGACATCCTCTTCGATATCGACCGTGCCGATTGCCGATTCATCCAGATGCAGCGCTTCTCTCAGCACTTTCTGAATTTGCGGCAGATTATTGCTCTTCACCACATAAACCGGCACCTGCTGGGCTTCTGCCAGCGAGTAGATTTTCGCTCCGGCGCGAGCATAACTCTTCAGGGCCAAAATGGCATCGGCTTCGTCAATCGACTTAACCACTTCGATTGGCAGTTGAAGCGTCTTTACTACGCGCTCGAGCAAGCCCTTACTGACTGCATATGGATAAACCTTCAGATGTGTATCCTGGGGATTGCCCCAATCCTGAGAGAAAGCAGCCAGCCCGTCGGAGGAAGCAGCGTTGACGACAATCGGCTCTTGCTTTTGAACGACAGCAAAATCGCCCGTGGATTCGTCTCTTTTTCTTATTTCCGGGTGGATCTTCCAGCCGCGCAGAAGTTGATCGACGGCTCCGGCAACGTCTCGATGAACAGCCAGAGTTTGACGATCGAGAATTTCGACGCAGACTTCAAATGTCGGCTGCGCAGCTCTTTCCAAAACAGTCTTCTGGGTGCCGCGACGCCTTGCTTCATCGTCTCCCAGTGTGACCGATTGAATGCCTCCGACCAGATCAACAAGAGTGGGGTTCTTCAGCAAATTGTCCAGCGCATTTCCGTGCGCAGTGCCTATAAGCATCACGCCCCGTTCGGCAATGGTGCGGGCAGCGGCAGCTTCCTGCTCGGTGCCGATTTCATCGATGATGATTACTTCGGGAGTATGGTTTTCCACCGCTTCGATCATGACGGCATGCTGCTCGCTGGGATGGGCGACCTGCATGCGGCGCGCTCTTCCGATCGCCGGGTGGGGCACGTCGCCGTCGCCGGCAATTTCATTCGATGTATCGATCACGATAACCCGCTTGCCCAGCTCATCGGCGAGCACTCTTCCCATCTCTCTCAGCTTGGTTGTTTTGCCCACGCCCGGAGGTCCGAGAAAGAGGATCGATTTGTTGCTTTCAACCAGATCGCGAATCACATTGATGGTGCCGCTTATCGCGCGACCGACACGGCAGGTCAAACCAATGATTTTGCCGGAGCGATTGCGCAGGGCGGAAATTCTATGGAGAGTACGCTCGATGCCGGCTCGGTTGTCTCCGGAAAATTGGCCGACTCTTTCAGTGGCCTTTTCCAGATCCAATTCGCTTACAGGTTCGTCCGACAAAACCAGGGTGTGTTTGTCGAGATATCGGGCCTCCGGCAACCGTCCAAGATCGAGAACGACCTCATAAAGTCCTGTCGAGTCCTTTTCCAGTATGGCTCTGAGCTTAGGCGGCAGAATAGCCAGGAAGGAGGAAAGGTCGTCAGCGGCGGGGATTACTTCCATTTGGTTTCTCCGTAGAGTGTTTGTTTCCGGGGGACATCGAAGTCCGGATCAAAGAATGCAAGATGCAAAATGAATCAAGTGTTTTGTACGACCCTCAAGCTCCTTATACCAGTAAATTGCAGCATATACGCAAGGACTTGGTCGGTGACCAGTTGGCCCGGGACAACCACAGGCGTTCCGGGAGGGCATGGGGCGATACACTCGACGCATATGCGTCCGACTGCATCTTCGACCTGCACCACCTGTGATGGCGCACTGAAGGCACTGGCCGGAGCGGTCGCCTGTTGAAAAAGGGGCGGGCAAACCTGTTTTTGAAACTCAAACGAGTTTGAATTAGAATGATTGGCACTTTCGGCTATATCGGCCAATGCCGAAAGAAGCACTTCCAGATCCGCCGCTTCACTGCCCAGACCCAGGAGCAGAAGCACGGATTGATTAAAAACAGCTTCCGTGCCTATTCCTCTTTTCTGCAATTCGTCAGCCAGATCGCTCTGAAAACGGGCCCGAATCAAAACATGCAATGGCTCATGAAGATTGGCTTGAGAATACATGTCGAAGCATTTCAGCTTTTCAATTTCAGACCGCAGTTTTTGGGCCAATTCTTGCACTGCCCTCAGACGCCTGTGGCCAGGCTCGCTGCCTATAAAGTCCACCATATGCTCAATGGAAGCCATCAAATGATAGCTGGGGCTGGAAGTTTGCAGGCCATTCAGCAAAGCGCGAATATGATCGAGAGAAAACTTTGTCCCCTGCGCGATATGCAAAGCGCCCGTCTGTGTAAGAGCCGGCAATGTTTTGTGCAGGGAATGAACCACGATGTCGGCTCCGCATTCAAGCGCAGAAACCGGCAGGCTAAGTGGCGAAAGCAAGTGTGCGCCATGGGCCTCATCGACGATCAGAAGCACGCCTTTCTTTCTGCACATGGCCGCAATGGCACCGATATCACTTACGGCACCCTGGTATGTAGGAGAGACAATCAGCAAAGCGGCAGCGCCGCTCTTGTCTAATTCCGATTCAATTGTGCGGGGGCAAACCTGTTCGTAAAAGCCATAATCGGCATTCCAGTCCGGTTTGTACCAGACCGGCTCGAGATTAGCCAGAGCCAGACCAAAGACGGCAGAGCGATGAAGATTGGCCGGAACAAGAATGCGCGAGCCCAGCGAAGAAGCCACCATCATCGATGCGATCAGGCAGGCGGAAGCACCGTTGACGGAGATAAAGGAGCGGCGCGCCCCAAACAAAGAGGCCAGACGATTTTCCAGATTGGCTAAAACGCCCTCGGGCTGACTGAGATCATCGAGACCAGGCAATTCTGTAAGGTCTTGCGCTAACTCAAAGACAAAACCTTCCTCTTTGCCGAATGACTGCGGGCGCCCCTTATGACCGGGCGTATGGAAAGAGGCTCGTTCTGATCTGGCCACCTGGGCCGTTTTCTCGACCAGCGAAGAGGCCACGTCGATCGCCGAAGCAGCTTGCCAATTGGGCGCGGGCACAATACCCGAGGGGAACTCGTCGGTAGAGTTTTGTCTTTTCAGTGTGGTGTCGTGAATCAACGAGTGGGTTCAGCTCTTAACTGACTGGATAAGACCCTTTCGGATAACGAACATGCACAATAAACGCAAGAAACTGTGCTCTATCACGATCAGTATAACATAGCTAATTTTTGTTCAAATTCCCAAAACCGCCACCCAATGGGGCATTCCAGCAATAAGGCGCATATCTTTCAAGCGGTATACAAAGGACGGATTCGACATTTAGTCGACTCTTACACGCACTAGTAAAGATAAAGTTAAATGGTTTGCCCGGTTGTCAGAACAGACTTCCCCGATTCAACTAGCTTGATTAGTTGCTCACCACGCCAATTTCCAAGAGGTGCAGCCAGCCGGACTTGCCACCATATAAGCACCACGTCGGTCTCGGCAAAGAAAGACGAACTTGCCGAATCGGAAGATTTAGGGGGCGCACTTTCATCCAACCTCACCACTTGAGGTATCACACAAAAGGGCTGCCAACCAGCTTAGCTGGCTTGCTTACAAAGGAAAAAGGTTTGTTCAAGTCTAGACTTTCAACACGCCAATCAGTTCCACATCGCCTCGAGATTTTAAAATTTGTAATTCTCTGAGCAGAAGTAAAACGGTCCCACAACAGCAAAACGCTCTCACTGCAAAGCGCACCGGCGGACGGACGGCGCTTGCGCTAACATTCTCCACCAAACGGGGAGGGAACTTTGCCTCGAGCTAAAGGTCGTTCCCCGTGCGCAAAAGCGTTGAAGAACCAAGACTATAAGGATAGGTGATCGCGATGAACCCAAGGAAAAATGGAAAAATCGCGTTGGTGCTAGCCGCTTGTGGAGTGTTGTCTGCCGCTACGGTATCGTTGGCCGATCAAGCTCAACTAGTTAGCACTACGCGCGTAGTAACTGCCTGTGGCGAGCTGTTCAATTTAGATTCGAACGCCGACGGAAAGACCGCAGCAGAAAGAGTGAAAATTGTACAGAGCCGCCTCGACGATGCCCTCATTAAGAGTCTGCATCGCGTCCCATCAGCAGTCACGGTTGCAGTGATCAATCGCAACCCCTGTGTGCTTCTGGATGGCAATCTAATCGTAACTGCCGACGGCAACAGCGCAGCTAGAGCCGGTCTTACGCAGATGGAATTGGCTCAGAAGTGGGCCGACAGCATCAAAATGTGCATGGCTCATACAGCCGAACTGGACAAATATATTGCCATGCTGACCGGCAGATTTGCAACGACGACCGTCGAAGCCAAAACACTCGGCAATGACGAAGTCGCTGTAGCACCAGCTGAAATGCTCATGCCAATCGAGCTGGCCACACCTATTTCCACGGTAGAATCTTTGCTGGGCGATCGCGTTGAAGCAGTAATCACCCATGACGTCCCTCTCAAACCGACCTTTGATTCCTATATTCCAGCCGGCTCGCTGGTTTACGGTGAAATCGTCGACGCCGCTCAATTCGTGCCCAACCACTATTGCGGCAAAGACGGATTCACAGTTGAGTTCAACGAAATCCGCATGCCGGACGGCAAGCGTATTCCGATCACGGCTCACATCCTGGGCGGATTGAATGCCTGGAAATTGATCCATTTAAAACCGACGACAGCAGAGCACGTACAAGCGACCTCGGTAGCGGTACAAGACAACCGCATCGTCACAGTTGACCTGAACCCGAAGAAGGGCGTCATTACCGGCGGCTGGAAAGGCACGCCCGTTGATGAAGCGACCCAATCAAGCTTCCGCCGCGCTTGCTTTAAGCGTTTCCCCGGCGTCGTAATTCCTTCCGGTGAGCCAATGCTTATGCAGCTTTCCGGAACGACCACCGTCGCCATATCCACTCAAACAATGTAATAAGGAGATAACTCATGTCTACGTCAATGAAGAGCAAAATATTTGCTTTGGCATTGTTAGCCTCCTTCGCTGTACCTGCTTCATTTGCCGGATTCCATGACGGCAACAAGGTGACCCTCGGTGGCGAGGACGCTTTCAGAATTCTGGGTTCCGCCGAAGGATTTTCACCCGAAAAACGAGCCTGGCAAACACAAGATGCACTGGACAATGCCCTGGTGCGGGCCAGCAATACATCGCCTGAAGCAGTTACTGTACAAAAGATGAACGGTGCTTTCGTAGTCTGCCTGGACGGACAGAAAATAGCTACCGCCGACGGAAACAGCGCCAGCCTGGAAGGGTGCTCGGCTGAAGCACTGGCTCACAAGTGGGCCGACTCAATCAAAAACTTCCTTTCCGATGCCAACCGCGCCGGCAATTATATCGCCACCTTGAAAGACCCCAATCAGGTCGAAGCCAATGTCGCGATGGTAGAACGCAAGCTCTATGCACCGGCCGGTCTGAAGATGGCAGTGAGATTGGATCAACCGCTCTCCTTTGCCACCATCAAAGCCAATGATGTAATCACAGGCACGGTTCGCGAAGAATGCCGCATGGGCAATTATGCAATTCCTGCAGGCAGCGTCGTCACAGGCAAAGTAGTGGAATTGGAACCTGATACATATGCAGTCTCCTTCACCACACTGCGTCTGCCGTCCGGCACGGAAATGCCGATTGCAGCCGGTCTTGCCTATGGCACGATGATCTCTACAAAAGGACCACATCTGGTTTCCACCTATGCAATTCCCTCGGGAATGGCCAACGGCGTACCGGAAATAGCCGGCAGAATTCCTGCCTCTGTAGCGATCGGCGCAGTCGGCGCAAACGATCAAACCACGATCGTTATGCACCGCGGCTCCGATGTGCTCACCATCGATCAGCCACTGTCAGTGGTGCTGCAACAGACAGCCCCTATCACAGTTGTGTCGGTCGGCGGCGAAATGTAAACGATTTGGTTTAGCTGGAAGCGGGCTAACGGCCCGCCTCCGGCGCAACCAGCTAGAAAGGAGAGAATCCAATGTTTCTAAAAAAGAGTGCTCAAGGGCTCATCCTCAGCGCCATTTTGTGTCTGGCGACGGTGAGCGGAGCTCGAGCCAACGATTTTGGCGATCTATTGCAGGGCTTTGTCGGCCATAACTACAATGGTGACTACAGCAATTTGACAGCGACCAATCAGATGGCCACTATCAACAATATCCAGAACCGCATCACTCAATTGCGTTCCGATGCAAATGTGGCTGTGCAGTCAAGACAAATCTCACACAATCAGTACATCAACATGATGGCCGAACTTGACCGCATTGCCAATACGGAAGCCAACTATGCAGCCGACGGACTGACTTTTGGCGAAGCGCAAGCGCTGGTGGGCATGCTCGACACGGTTGCTGCCCGACTGACGAATTACGGAGCTGACGAAATAGCCAGACTACCCAATTACAGTCCCAGAGCCGACAGCTACGGGTTCGCCAGCATTAATGAAAGACAAGCCTTTATCCAACGCCGCATCGACCTGGGTGTTCGCAACGGCAGGCTGACTCAACTGGAAGCCAGCGGCTTACGCGGTCAATTGGATCGCATTGCCCGCGACGAAGCAAGCATGCGACTGGGCGGACTGAGCGGCTGGGAAAGACAAAATCTGCTGAGCCGATTGGACCGGCTCAACGACAGAGTGACAACCGACCTAAGCGATGGCCAAATTGCCGGACGACATCAACGCTGGTTCTAAGAACCACGTTGCATCAGGAGGAAACGGGTTGCCAAAGCAGCCCGTTTTTATTTGCTTAAAACCTTGCACGATTTGACGATGCCGCGCAAAGTCGCCTCCGAGTCTTTGTAGTGGTCGCCACCGTCTCGTCCCGTGAGCACACAGATGGCTGACGGCAAAATGCCGACATAGAAAAATCCTTTTATCGATTTGCCGTCCGGAACAAAGCCGGAAAAATCGGAATTTTCAAAGCTAACGCCATTGATATCTACGGCTGCATTGTCCTGTCTTTTGAAATCGGTAAGATTCGTTTTGCCGGGCATAATCATCGTTTCCATTACTGCCTTGGCAGAGGGCCTGGTCTCATCCGGTCTTAGATATATGAGAAAGAACATCACGCCAGGACGCGTGCCATCGTCATTTCTGGGTCCACTAAAAGAATATTCAGAGCGGCTGTCCGGCGTCATTTTGTAGATGGTGTAGTCCGGCGGCAGATTTAATTCCATCTTGTGCTCCTTGAATTGGAGCTTTTGCGGATTGGCGGTGGCAGCGACAATCTCAGGGGCAATTATGCCTACATCAACTGGTCTTACGGCCACTTCCACTTCCGTGAAATGGCTTGACTTGATGATTCCTGTCATTGCCGGTTCCGACTTGTCGTAGGAGGAAGCGGCATCCGTTGCCGTGATCACCAGGAAGCCGTTTTTCATTTTCGAAATGTAGAGCGCGCCTTTGATTCCACGATTATTGAGGGCGCCGGAATAACCAGTGTTTTCATATTCGCGAGCGCCGACCTTCAAGACTTCTTTTGGCTCTTCTTTGTACTCGGCCAGTCGTGTCCTGAAAGGCTTGAGCATCGCGTCCATCAGTTCTTTTATCGGCGGCATGTCCGTTCCAACTGGAGCCAAAAGGATGTACATGATCAAGCAGGGTGATTTGCCGTCCTCGTTTTTCGGACCTTCAAACGTGTATCCAGGCGTATTTCCCACATTCAATTTCTTGGTCGTATAACCATCCGGAACTGTCAGTTCCACTTTGCCGCCGTAGAAATCGAGTGAGAGAGCGCCGGGCTTTGTGCTAATAATCTCAGCTTTCATAGCTGCATCGAAACCTTGTTGCACTTGTCCTGCTTCATCAGCAATGGCAGGCGCAGAGGCAAAAGCAATCGAAAGCAAAGCAGGCAAGGCATGGGTAAAACTGACGCTGGGTTTTCTCATTTCCACTCCAACAAAACTCGGTTGTTATCTGTTTTCCACGCCGCCTGCGCAATCGAAACAAACAGGCAGGCAAAAAAGCAAAGCCAGATACCAGGCTTCCCCATGCCCAGTCCGGCTTTGCTATTTCAATGAACACGCACGGCAAGCGCGTTTGAATAATATGCTAGGGGCCCGAACGTGAGAATTGTGTGATCGCTGCGATATGCCTTTAAATTCTACCATAACGTTTAGTATTTTTAGCAAAAAAACGTAAGGGCTGAGGAGTTTGGCAGGCAAACCCGAGGCCGCTTACGAATTTATCGTCATCAGTCGACAAGCAAAATGCGCTGGTGAGCGGGGAAGGTCGCCCAATCATAACGGCTAAATGCGCAGGCGCAGGCTGATTTGACCACTTCGATATTGCAGTCGGACAACCGTCCAACCAAACCGGATGTGGTTTTAGCCACGCAGTCATCAGTCGTCACACCGACTATGCGAAACAGATTGGTGTCCAGCCCATTCAGGCGGCAGTAGTCGACGACTTCTTGAGAGCCGTCTTCATGCGCCTTTTTGACCTGTTTCCATTTGGCATAACCAGCAAAGAGCTCCAGTAAATCGCTGTCTGTCCCGCCGGCAATATCAAGGTCGAATTCCACGACGATGATTTGCCAGTCACGCGCCATCGCGTTTTTCACCTCCTGCTTGACGCCGCGCATAGCTGAGCGGGCAAGCGGAAAGCCTTGCGATTGCATGTCGATAACGACCAGGATGCCCTTCGGCACCACAGGTAATGGCATTGTCATTTTCGTGTTTCTCCTCGTCTTGGCCTCAGGAAATAAGCGCCGGGCAGCGAAAACCAGACGTTGCCGTCTGATCCTCGCCACCCGGGCACCTCTCTCACTACTCCTCAAGGCTCTATGCCGACAGGAATGACCGCCCGTTAGGCGTCAATTGCGCCTGATTAGGCGCCCTTCCTCTCGACGGTTTGAGCCAGCTTCGAAAGCACCTGAGGGTGATTCGCGCCGGCGGCAATGCGCCCTTCCATGCGACGCGTTCCGGCGCCGGGATTGGTCGGGTTGGCCCAGGAGATGCCCTGGACGTTTTCCAGTGCGGCACGAATGCCGCCGTTGCCTTTGAAATCGCCGCCGGAGACACCGGTGACAATGACAGAGACATTCAGGGAGGCGTCATCGTTCTTGGTCACCGTAGCGGTGATATGCGTGCTCTTGATGACGGTTGGTGTATCGCCGACATTGACGAAGGTCGCCGGGACGGGAACCTTAGCCAACTGCGGAAGCCTTCTTACCGGCGCTTTTTGTTCTGCCTGCTTGCGAGAAGTGACGGCAGGAGCGACAGCGGCGGGAACATCGAGGCAATCCGTGGTGAAATCGACGAGATTCTTGGTGGCGAACCATCCGGCCAGAGCCAAACTGGCGCTACCAATCAAGCGCGCGGTGTTGGGCAGGTCGAAATGGAAGTACTGTGCCAGGGGTTCGGCACCGACGTAGGCGATGGCGCCGACAACAACAGCAGCTAGAAACCTGACGAAGTAGGTTTCGATTTTGGCCTGTGTGCAAGACTTCATAGTTTCTCCTCTTCAGAGACTTGATTGAACACGTGAATCGGATCGCGTCTACACAACGTCGTTGTCGTGTGAGATGCATCCGAGGGATTACTGGGAAAGATTTTTTGGGCTGAGCAGAAGGAGTTGCAGAAAGAGAAAGTAAGTGAGAGTAAAAGTGAGCCTAAGAACTCAAGACCTGATTCTCAAGTGATTCGTTTTTTCTTAAAGAGAGAAAAGAGCTAAAACAGAGATGCCAAGTGGCTCAAATAGCAGCTATACAGCTATCGACAAGACTGACGATTTAATTCTTGGCAACTATTTTTGGGGTATAAAACCGGCGAGATGGCATTAGCCATTTGGGCTGTCCATACTGTATTCAAGTGGAGATTAAGGCGCTGCCATGATTAAGAGGCTGAAAAGGCGCCACATTGCCGCATAGCGCAGATAGCGCAATTTGCCCTTTCTGTTACTAAAAGGGCGTGCTAGTCTCTCAGATTATGAGCAAACCACAAGAAATGCTGGAAAAAGCAGCCAAGCTTTCGCCCCAGATAATCACACTGAGAAGACAAATTCATGCTGAGCCGGAGCTGAGCTTTGCCGAAACCAAGACGGCGCTGCTGGCCAAAGAGCATTTGGAAAAGCTCGGTTTCACTGTCCGCACCGGCATTGCAAAAACCGGTTTGATAGCCGATCTTGGCACTGGCAAAACAGTGGCCATCCGTTCGGATATGGACGCTTTGCCAGGCTTCGAGTCCAACCGCACAAGCTATGTCTCCAAGCACCCCGGCACCATGCATGCCTGCGGACACGACGCACATATTGCCATCGTGCTGGCGGCCGCCCAGCTTGTTGCGGAATTAAAACCGTCCGGCCGCCTGCGCATCATCCTGCAACCGGGCACCGAAGAAGCTGACCGCGACGGCAATCAAAGCGCAAACCTGCTGATCGAAGCGGGCGCGCTGACAGATGTTTGCGCACTTCTGGGACTGCATGTCGATGCCACCATTGAAACCGGACGGGCCGGCATCATTGCCACACAGCTCAGTTGCCAGGTTTCCCTGTTTCGCATCAACATTTCTGCCGGTCAACAGAATGGCAAGACGCAAGACGCACTTCCCAAAGCCAACGGCATCATGACCGGCATTTATAAACTGGGCACAGAATTCGCCAATCGAGGCAACGCCGCCATTAGCCTGGGCTCCTGTATTTCCTCCAGCCAGAGAGGCAATATCTCCTCCCAGCAAGTCATTCTTTCCGGCACCATATCCAGTACCACAGCCGAAGCACAGGCAGAGGCCGTTCAACAAATTGAAAAACTAATTTCTAAAGAGAACAGCGATGATCTGACAATTGCTCTTGAGTTTGATCAATTCGATTCCACAGCCGCCCAGAGCGCCGGTATTATTGAGACTTTGAGAGCAGCGGCAGTGGATTTGCTGGGAGAAAGCAACGTCCTTTCCATCAATCGCAAAACCTGGGCGTCTGATTTTTCCTTGCTGGCCAGCGCCGCCCCCGCCGCTTTTGTCTATCTGGGCGCGCAGATAAGCGGCTCTCGCCGCATTCATCACCAGCCTTCTTTCGATCTCGATGAGTCTGGGTTGCATCTGGGAGCGGCTATATTAGCGCTAACCGCCCTTCGGTTGATGGAAGTTGACGGTGAATAGAATCGCCACCGCTTTGCTTTGGGCAAGCCTGGCGCTGGCAGCGGTGCCGCCATCCACCGCCAAAGGCAAAGTCGATGCCTGGGTCCTCAAACAACATTCATGCAATATGGGAAATTTTATCGTCACGGCAGCGCCAGATGCCTTGCGCATCGACGCCCTGGCGCAAGACTATACGCTTCTATCCAGGGCACCTGATTGGACAGTCTTTCATTTCAACAGCAGACTGAAGAAGTTCTGCCGGGCTGAGTACAAAACTTTCATCAAGTCAGGAAATCAACCATCCAACACGCTTGGCGCTGACTCGGAAATATTCTTGAATGAGCGCTGGGGCGATATCAAACCACAGATTTCAATCTTTCGAAATTTGAAAGTAAATTCCTACACCTGCAAAATTACCGGACCAGGCAGGCAGCATGAAAGACATGACACGCCTCTGAAAGAAATGGTTATCCCGACCTTGTTTTGCCAAATGTTCACTCGCGTCGACAGCGGCTGGAATAACTGCAAACGAGATGCGATTTTGAAAACGGTGTATTTGACTCCACCAGTGAGCGGCATTCCGATCGCTTTATTGCTGCACCGCGTCGACGGTACGATTGTCGCCTGGCTTAACACCTTGAAGGCAAACCGTCTTTCTGTCGATAGTTCTACTTTTGATCTGCCGAAAAACCTCAAAGAAACAAGCGATCTGTCATCTGTGCTGATGGACTGGCAAAGAAACAGTGATGTAAAAGAGATGCTCAAATTCCAATAAACGGGCAGCAAATACAGTCTCTTATATACAATAGTATTGACGGCACCAAGAAAGCGAGCCGCGAAGAACCATCTCGAATAGACTTCGAGAGTGGCTCTAGAGGCTCGCCTTGAGTGCCGGAGGTTAATCAGGTTGTATAAGTATCAAAACGTCCCGGCCGAGCGTTTCAATACCAGCTCCTCAGCGCTTGAACGCTTGATAGAGCCGGACCGGGAGGATAAAGGGCGCAGTCACTGCGTAGCCTACTACCCGGTCGACAAAATTGTCGCCCAGGCGGCGCGGCTGGCTGCAGATCGGATCGCTTGCGGAAGCGGCCTGATTGGCTGCCGGATACTGGCGTGCTGAGCCGAAGTAGTCGACCCGCACAAAACCCCATTTGTCGAGGTAGACGCCTGAGGGCGCGTTTGAAGCGCACACGTAGGCGGGCACCTCAGAGGCACCATCTTCGACGACCTGGCTCTTGTAGAAGTCCAGACCGGCCACCGCGAAAAAGGCGATCGACCAGTACAGACCCACAGAGTGCGAGTCACCGAGGAGACGGAAAACAGCCAGAACTGCAAGCGTTGAGAGGGCGTACGCGAGGTACTTTGCGAAATGGTTTTTCACAAATTTCTCCAGATTGAAATCAATCCTGCTTTGTTGTTGTTGGACCGCTGCCGAACCGCCTATGCGGTGCGGTAATCGGTCTGGAAGTAGAGGTTCTCCGAGAGCATTTCTCTCAGGCTGTCAGCCAGCCTGCGGCTAACCTGGTCCTCGTAGATGCCCCTGTACTCGCCACCCAGAAGTTGACTGCGCTCTTCATCCATGACGATGAAGTTGAGGCGTCCTTCGTGAAGAGCCTCGACAAGCGACATGCCGATTTCCGGGCAGCTTAGATGGGGAGGCAACTGACCACGGTTGTGAATGCGCTCCTTGAGCGTCTCCACAGCCTGGAAAGGAGTGAGGGCGGCAATTCTGAAAAGACAGATGCCGGTGGCCACGAGGTACGTGTTTGTTCCTTGGTTCATTAATTCTCCAGCCCATGGGAGGGCGGGTGCCGGCCAGGTCAGCCGACACCAGGTCGTTGAGACAAGCGCCTGAATTTTCTAATTTTCAGCCACTTGTTTTTCGGCTCAGGCAGCCAGATTTGGCAGGCTGCGCGACAAGCCGAGGTCGGAAGAAAGGTTTGCTCAGCAACGAATGCCGAAGGCGGAAAGTCGCTGCTTCAGGTCTTCGATGCCGACGAAACGGATGGTGTTCATGCCCAACTTGCTGGCCGCCTCGATGTTGGCATGGAGGTCATCAACGAACAGGCACTCATCCGCCTTCAAGCCGCTGCGTTTCAAGACCTCGTGGTAAATCGCCTCCTCCGGTTTAGACGAGCCAACCAGATAGGAGAGAATCAACTCTTCGAAGTGACGTGAAACTTTGTGCTTGTTTTCAAGGTAACTGTAGTGGCTCTCGTTGGTGTTGGACAGCAAATAGAGCGGTCGGTCTTTCTTGAGCGACTGCAAGAGCGCCGCCATCTCCTCGTTTTCCCGGAAGGTGGCATTCCACAAAACATGGAATTCATCCTCGGTCAAATTGAGGTCGGCGACTTTGGCATTGATTTCGCGCAAGACATCAGCGGTTTTTGACCGCCCTGATTCATAACCGAGAGAAGCAATGTGCTTGAGAATCGGTTTGAATTCTTCACGCGTTATCCCTGCCCTGTCACAGAAGCCCTGACAGACGGCTTCCCACTCGAAGTCGACGAAGACATGGCCCATGTCGAAGACGAGTAGTTTCACTTGAGTGCCCTTTGACGCGCGGTCTGTTTCCAAATCCGCCGTCATGATATCAGAGCTTTCAGAGGGCATGGTGTTAACCCTTACTTGGTGTTTTTTCGGCTAGGGCATGGTGGCGAAGAACGTGCGGCAGAAAGCCGGGTTATGAAAAATCAAATGAATGTATGTGCCCCAGACCTTGCGGTCTAGAGTGACCAATCCATCCGACGTTTCCTGACCGGGCTTCCAGTCGACCAGAACTTCCTCATTCAGGCGAATCGCTTCGCCTTGAGGCTGGGGCTCCTGGAAATCACGTTTGACGATGGTGTCGAGCGGGAGGACAGAACCGAGGGCAATCGAGGCATTAACCTGACTGTAACCGGAGCGCACCTCCACACCTTTGACCGTTTCTCCTGCGCATACGCCCAATGTCAGCCGCGCAGTGGTGTGCGACTGCATCATCTTGGCACCGAAAGTGGTTTGCATGGGAAGCAGACCAAAACCGGCAAGTTCCGTGTGTTCTCCCTGCTTGAGAAAGGGGTCGTAGAGCTTCTCGCCCAACATCTGGTAACCGCCGCACACACCAATGACGGTGCCGCCTTGGGACAGATGTTCGCGAATCAGCCTGTCGCCGCCGTTTTCACGCAAGTAAACAAGGTCGGACATGGTCCGCCCGGAGCCGGGAAGAATGATTACGTCGGCTCCACCGCGGTAATTCTGCGGCTTCACCCATTTGACGTCGAGGCCTGGATTGCCGGCAAGCGGCAAGAACTCATCCCTTCCTCGAAAGGGGAGCTCAAATATTACTAGCTTTCGCATAGCCCTCCTTTTTTTGCGGTCTGTCTTATGCAGACCTTTTTTTCTTCTGCTATCGGCACTCGTAGATAATGAAAAAGAACTAAAGGAGACAGAGGCTCGGCCCCCGGATAACGGCACTGCTCCTTAGAGCAATGCCGTGCACCGGAGGCCGAGCATGTTCTTTAGCCCCGTGTCAGGCCGCTGTTACGCGGTCCGACGACGACGACGACGAGTGGTGACGATCACGACGGAGTTGTCCCCCGCGGAACCGCCGCCCGAAAGCTTGATACCGTGGGCGCTGTGCGCGTCCTCGATGAGCTTCCGGTTGGTGCCCTTGTTCAGGTTCGAATCCGCGGTGATCATGCAGCGAAGCATGTCGCGGAACGTGACCTTGTGCGCCGGCACCAGGCTGAGCGCCATCATGTAGATGGAGAGGAAGGAGTTGATGCCATCCTCCAGACCGACGCCGGTCTTCGAGCAGAGCGCCTCCAGCATGTCGCCGTGAGCGCCGCCCGAAATCAGGCCGTCAGCATGCACTTCGCCTTCCTTGTCGTCGGGCGTCTTCTTCGTGTTGCGCTGGATGCGGATGCCATCCGGCGGCAGCGCGTATTCGCCGACCACGCGACGATCGTCCTTGATGTTCTTCAAGGTGAACGTCTCGCCGAGTTCCTTGGCGAACCAGATGCGGAACAGGTAACCCATGGCAATCGCCATCATGTCACCGGTGGACTCGTGCATGGCGCCGCCTTCGGCACCGGGAAGGTCATTCCCGGGCGTCTGGAGGAACACCATGTAGTGACCGCACTCGTGCCAGAACACCGTCAGATCGAAAACGATCATGACGTTGAGGCCGCCGCGCTTCAAGCCGGAGCCGACGCCGCCGCGAAGCTGCGGGTCGGACGGATCGAAGTAGGCGTTGTCCTGGACGCCGGGATCCTGCACGTAGACCGGGATGGGCGAGGTCGGAGCCTTCAGTCCCATCTTGATCATGTGGCGGATCTCGAGGTTAAGCGAGAAGAACGCCACGACCGCACCGAATTCCGGATCCTTCGGCGTGTAGTCGAAGGTGCCGTCCGCCTTGGCCTTGACCGGCTTGCTCTTGTCGCCGCCCATGTAGACCTCGAAGAACTCGTTCTTCAAGACCGACTTGTCGGGCAGCGTGTCGATGATGCCGTTCTTGACCGCCTGCTCGATCGCCTTGTTCGGGTCAGGAACCCGAAGCAACGTCTTGACGTGAATGTTCTTCCCGTCGGAGGACGCCGAAGCGAAGTGCAGCAGGTTCTGGTCGTGCACGACCTCGCCCGTCTTGGCATGCACCAGGAAGCCCCAGAGCACGCGCGGCTCGCCGACCGACAGCTTGACCTCGTAGATGGGGTCCATGCTGTCGTCATGCGTCGAGAAGACGAGGTTCACCGTGGTGGCGCTGCGATCGACGATCGGGCGCTTCTCGGTGATGATCTGCGTCAGACGGCCGCTGTCCAGCTTGGAGAGGTCGATGCCGGCGATGGCGTGGCTGAGTGCCACGTTGCCCAGCTTCTCGGCCAAGCCCGACTTCTTCTGGGCCTCTTCCTTCGCCAGTTCAGTCTGGGCGAGGATTTCGGCCATCTTGGCCTTGACGTTTTCGATCGCCTGAGCGCGAGTGACGAGCTTGCCGAGGGTCTTCGGCTTGCTGCCATGACGAAGGGTGTTGACGATCTGGAAGACCGTTCCGTCCTTCTTCATGTGCACATGAACGTAGCCGGCACGCACCGACACAGGCTTGCGACGACCGGAAACGGTGTGCACCTGGTTGAAGCCGACCCGATAGCCGAAAGCGAACTCTTCCACCGTGGGGGCGGCCAGTTCGCACTCGTTCAGTTCGAGCAGCTTGGCGATCTTGCTCGTGCGGATGGTGCGCAGGGCATGACCCTTGGGGTCATTGCTGAAGCGCGAAGTCGAGAGGCCCTTGACGGAACCGGTGCTGATGATGCGAGCGCAGCCGGTCTCGGGGTGGAAATCCACTTCGAGCTGGCTGTCATTCGCCTTCAGCGAATCGACCACAGTGACGAGAGCCTTCTTCGGTTCACGGGTTTCCGTGACCTCGGTGGCGCCCGTCGAAGACATGAGATGTGAGTGAAGAATCATAGTCATTACTCCTTATGGCGGCTAAGGTCGACCCCGGTCGACATAAGCGCGCGCGTTTGAGCGCTCATTCCTGCAAGGGAAACGAGCGCGGTTAATGCTGATGTCGACTGGTACCTCAGCTGCCGGGGACAGCCAGGTAAGACCTGAGGGGTCTGTTTAACAGCGTCTTGCAAACGCCGAACTTCAACTTTCGACTCTGCATGGGTCGACTAGCTAATGCTTCCGTCGGGTGGACGGGGTTTTTGATGGTCAGTTAGAAGAAGACTCCAGATGCAGAATTGAAAAAGAAAAGCTGTTTTGAACTTAGTAAGCAGCCAGTACCAAAATCAACGTTCTTGCAAAGGTCTAAAGCCTATGGCCCAGTCATGGAGGTGACCTTTTCGGGCGCGCCCGTCATAAGACTGACAACCGCCATCCGCCATATATCGAGCACAAGGACGAATAGATATACTTCACGCACCTTGGCGACGGCGGTTAGCGTGGGTGTCGGAGTCGAATTTGGGCTTTGGAATTAACACATCTTAGAGCTTGCTAATCTGTTACTCGCTAGGGCAACCCTTAACCGTTTAAGGAAAACCACTCATTTCAAGAGCTAGCGCGGCTACGCTCTTTGTTTCCAAGAGGACCCTAGCGAGGAATCCGCAAACTATTGCAACACAAGGGTTTTAGGCAAAAAAGCTGGCGCAAATTAGCGCTCACTCATCTGCAATAAATGTAAGAGTATCTGACTCTCTTTCGCGCTGCATAGCTCAGCTTCTTTCATGAACTTCAAAAGCAAGAACTGTTCACGTTTTGAACATAATGCTTGCTTGACAAGCATCGAATTCCTTAAGGTCAAATCACATTCACTTCTACTTCTTGCACAACACGGTTCAGAAAAGCTCTCAAATCAATCCAGGCTACAGCTTATAGCTAACTCTTTCCGGCACTCATGTGCTCGGGATAAATATGACCTGGTGTGGCTCTGAATCTTGTCTTGCTTGAAAGAAAGTGGTGGTTCGACGGCTTCACAGTTCTTCTTCGACTGCCTGTCCTGGCCGAAGAAAAACGTTAAGCCGTCAAAGCACAAACGACTTAGCACGACCAATGAACTCGCAAGCGTTCATCGGTGGTGCGGTCGGATGTGCCCTTCTGTAATTCCACAGCAATGACGAGCTGCTCAAAGGTTCTGAAAAGTTCCCCAGGTGCAGTTCTTTCTTGCTGAACGTGCGTTTGAGCGGACAGGCTCAAGCGTGGACGCATCGGTAAAAAATCTGATAACCACCGTTAAGGTGGAGAAGGAGACCTATGTCGAAAGTTCCAGTACACCTGCTTCCTGCCAGCGTGCAAACGCTGGTGGAAGTGCTCATCAACGCAGGCTTCAGCCTCGTCACCGCCACCACCGGCAATGGCCGCAGGACGCTTGGCGATGACAGCCCGATGTCGGCCGATGAGCTTCAGCATGCGGTTCAGACCCAGCTCGCCGACGAATGTCACGAACAAAGCGGTCTCGGCATCAACCATGTTCGCTTCACGCGACGCGGTCGACACTTCGAGGACGCCACGATCACGTTCGACTTCGACGGGCTGGAAGCCGCGGAGAAAGCCGATTCGACCCCTGTCGTCGCCACGTTGCCGTCACACATGCCGGAGACGTGTCGCAAGGCGGCCGAAGCGATTCTCGCTCTCGGTTACAAGCCGCACGGACATCTGACGTTCACCAAAGGAAATCACAGCAAGACGGTGCCGGATGGCATCAAGGTGCAATTCGGCTGGATCGCGTGATCTCGTTGAAGTGATTTTCTATCGGGGCGCTTAGAAGGGCACCCCAACCCGGCCAAGTGTAAGTAACAACACTAAGACGGGTATCCGCACAGCGTCCGAGCCCTCTCTCGGACGCTAGCGGGTGCATTGACCGTCTCGCTAATCGGTAAAGCGACAGCGAAACGGCTCCTTCCAATCCTAGGCAGCTGCTTCCACAACGGAGGCGGCTTCTAAAGCTCAAAAAATATGAAGGAGCTCAAAAATGAACGAATCTGTAATCAAACTGTTCGAGGCATGGCGTCCCAAGGTCATCTTTTGGGACATGTGGATGACCTTAGGGATGTCCCATTGCCGTGAGCCAATCGGAGAAGCTCAGGTGATTCTGTCACCTCTGCAACTGCCTATCGGTGCCAACCGGCATCCGATCCCGACTGGCGACTTCCTTCGCTTCTGCCTGACCAACCCGACCAACAACGAGGAGCTCTTCGCACACGAGGCCTCGGCGACATTCGGGTGGGATTTGGATGCGCAACGTCTGAGCGCGTTCAAGACCCTGATCGGCAAGGAGAAAAACTGCATCGCCTTGTTCCCGGAAGTTCAGGAAGTCCTGGATTTCGTGCAGTCGTTGGATTTCCGCCAGGGCATCATCAGCAATCTGTGGTCGTTCCCGTCCGAGCGCCTGTTTACCGACACTGTCCTCAGTCGGTATTTCGGTCGCAACGACATCATCTGCTCCTTTGATGTTCGGCACGCAAAGCCGGAAAAGGAGATCTTCGAAGAAGCGTGCAGACGCTTCAACGTACGCCCTGAAGAATGCCTGATGATTGGCGACAATCTGACGGCGGACATTAAGGGCGCCTTGAGCTGCGGCATGAAGGCAGCGCTCATCGATCGGCAAATGAACGTGGATCCGATGGAACTGATTCGCTTGAGCGATGAAGGTTTCCCACCGGTCCTGTACATGCACGACCTGAAAGCGCTGCGTGACTACATCACGCTGTGCCCAGCTTCCAGCACGTGGCGTCCGTGACGTCACTGCTTTCTGTAGGCACCTAGCCAAATCGTCACAGAGGCGCCCGGCCAGCTCATCCGAGTTGGTTGGGTGTCTCCACTAACGAGAAGGATGGTATACCATGTCAACTCAGTTCTATTTTCCGAGTGGCGGAGAATTCCTCGATCCCGCCTTGCTCGCGTACTTGGAGAAGGAGCGCCGACCGCGCGCCAGACTCAAGTCCACCCACGAAGAATTCGTGGTCGAAGAGCAAGGGCTGGATGGGATTCGCTATACGGCTGACACCGTTAGCAACCTGACCACCGATCAGATCGCAAACCCCCCGGCGCCGACGCGCTTCATCCGCATCATCGCGGTGAAGCGCGGCTTGACGACGGGGCACGTGGAAAGCCTCCTCAGGTCCGAACTTCGAGACCAGGGATTCGAGGTGAGAATCTCCTATGCCGGCAACAAGGACAGGACAGCTGTCACCGGTCAGGCGATGAACATCGAGATCCTGTCCTCCCCGCAAGGGAAGGATGCGATGGCTATCATCCGCAGGATGTGCCGACCGCATGAGCTGAACGGCAGAGACTGGTTCATCAAGGACCCGCTCTACGTCAAGGGTCCGCTGTCGTTGGGAGCCCTCAAAGGCAACCACTTCAAGATCCGGCTCACGGTCCCCGGCATGAACTCCGGACAGATCACCAAGTATCTACAAGAGAAGGTCGCCATTCTGGAGGAGCGCGACTGGCGCTTCCCCAACGCCTACGGCAAACAGCGCCGTGGTCGCTGCCAGACCAACGACTTTCTCGGCTACGCCTTCCTGCAGCTGGGCCCTCAGGCTGCCTTCCGGATGTGCCTCACCCTGGGCGCGCCGGATGAAAGCGATTTCGCCAAAGACGTGCGCGCAGCACTGGCGGAGTCGTGGAAGGCCTTCGAAGAGGCGCAAGCACGTGATGCATCCATCGACGAGCAGTTCTCGCACTTCGTCGACATGCATCAGATTCTCACGGACGGGCCGAACCGTCAGCGCTGGGGAGAACGTTCTCGAGAGCCGGTTCACGTCCGCGTGAACATGCCCATCGAGTTCGCCCTGGTGACGCTGGCGGCCAAGCTCCGCAATCTCGACGAGGTGGCCACCCGGCTGCGTCGTGAGTTCAGTCTCTGGATCGGCGCCATTCAGGCGTTCTGGTACAACCAGAGTCTGCTCAAGTACCTGCGGGGAGAAATTCCCACGCTGAACCCGGACGACGAAATCCCGCTCTTGGTCAACAAGCCGCGGGCAATCGAGTTCTACGGTCAGCACTTTCCGCAGGCGCTGCCTGGCGATTACAACCGGAAGAAGCAGCGCGTCTTCCGGCTCTACAACCGTGTCGCCAAGGCATACTTCGAGCCGTGGAATGACGGTCCGACGCGCCCGCTCTTTGCCCAGGTCAGTGACTTCGGGTTCAAGGCGGGCAACGAGGAAGTGACGATCGAGAACATGCTCCCTTCGGGCTCGTTCGAGACAACCTTCCTGTCCATGTTCTTCGACTTGGACTCGGACTACAACAACAAGGGCACGGGTGAGGGGACGCCGTTCGTTCCCGAGCTCGAGTAAGTGCGGGTCTGGCTGCCGCCGCTTAGTAGAACTCGGGTGAAAACCTGAGGACGAAACGGCGGCGGCGCCTATCAGCAACGACGGTGGTACATGGTGTGCCATCGCCGGCAGTGTTCTCACTCAACAGAAAGGACACGACTGTATGGTGTTTATCCAGATGTTTGGTGGCAAGAGCAAGCGGCTCACGGGCAAGTTCGGTGGCGACAAGTACGGCGCCAACGAGCGCGGCCGGGCTGAGGACCGCCGCTACCACCGCGAGTGCAAGCTCGCGGCGGAGCGGAAGTCCTCCCGGCGCGAGGGCCGCCACTGCGCGCAGGAGGCGTTGGTCGTCGAGACCAACGTCGACTTCGTCGGCAGCGGCAGCCTGCCCAAGAGCAGGGACTCCTTCGTGACGGAGGACGGCAACACGCGCGTGACCATCCGCTACAACGCGGTGGGCATGGCGGTGTGCGCCTTCATCCGTCCGGCGGGGCACCGCTAGGCTCAGACTGGGACCTGGTGGCGGAGGCGCAAGCCTTCGTCACCGGGCTCCGGTTCAGCACCACAGATGGTGAACACAGTAAGGTCGATCCCAGGAGAAAAGTCATGACAGATCAACGCGAGCGTACGCTCCTCAATGGGCTGTCATTCCGGGTACGTCCTTGCAGCGGGATGGCTCCATCGCAAAGTCTTATCGACGAAGCGAAGGGCAATCACCAGCAGGGCGAACAGAGTGACGGTGAAGGCGGCAACGGCGTCAGCCGGTTGTCCGCATACCTTCCGCATCTGACCATGTCTTCAGTCGGCTTCGCCGACCTCGTGAAGGCGTAGAGCGGAAAGGGGACAGGTCGCAGTTCCCTCAAAACTAGAGCGCGCAGCGTTCAGCCAACTGGCAACAGTTGGTTGGCGCTGCGCGCTCAATGCGGCCAGACTGGCGGCCGGGCAAAAGGGGCATCATTCATACGATTCTCCCCTGCGCCCGGTTCGTCAGTTTTTTTGCCGCCTTCTTCTACGTGTTATAGTATCTCTTACATCCGCACCATCAAGCTGTTTCAGAGGTTTTCCATTCTCTATAGACGCCCATCCAATGCGCCTCTTTATTGCACCGTCATTGATTCACCACCAGAGAAACAGTAGAACACCTGGCTCACCATCACAGTTTTAACCATATCGAGCGCTTTTGGATCTAGGCAAAATTCAGACTGTGTGTAATAGTAGTAATATCCGTGCACGGATACATACGCTAAGAAGCAGTCACAATCAACGTCAAGTTCGAATCTAGTTTGACCGGAACGCATTAACAGCGCTCCACAGCACCGCTTTTCATGGAGCGGTGGCTCGCCCGTCTTCAACATCAGGAAGTGACCCGCTTCAAAGTGGCTCGAAGAGCGATTTCGAGCTGTTTCTGATCCGAGAAATATCCGTGAAGTCAAATTCTGCACTGGCTCTAGCCATCACAATTTCAATTCTGCTTAGCGCATTTCAAGGCGCCGCCCGACCGGCTTTCTCAGCGCCAGAGTTAGATGCTAAAGGCAGTTCCAAAGCCTGGCTTTATTCAAGGCAGCAAAGCGATGCAGCCTTCGAAATGCAATACGATCGAGTCTGGCAGCTGGCTGCGCAAAACTTCCTTTACGAAGAGCGCTTGCGCAATTTCGAAAGCTGGAGAGACAAATACAAAGGCAAGCTGCATTCGGCAAGCGACTATGACGATGCCTGCACAGCTATGCTTGATTCTCTTACCGATGAATACACATTTTTCCGAGACGCGCACTCGACCGGCGAGCGCAAGAGCGAAGCTTGCTCTCACAATGTGGTGGCAGCGAAAACCTTCAAAAATTCAATTGCCTACATCAAGATTCGCACCTTCAGTGCCCGCGCTTGTGTGGACGAAACGCGAGAGGCGCTCAAACAGATCGGTGCACAACGAGCCCTGATTCTCGACTTGAGAGACAATTGGGGAGGCAATATTGATGATGCTTTTGCAGTCTTTCAGATGCTTGTGGAAAACGGTAGTTTCGTAAAAATGGTCGGGCGTGAGGATGCCGTCGGCTACACCGAAACCCTCTCGGTCGACTCTCAGCAAGCTTCGCGCTGGCGCGACGGCGAACTGGTGACATTGAGCCGAGAAGCTTGCATTGCTCCTCGCACGCCCATACTGGTGCTCGTCAATGGCGAATCCAAATCGGCAGCCGAGATGCTTGCCGGAGCGCTGAAGGACAACAATCGCGCCTTTCTGGTCGGCGAAAAAACGTTCGGCAAAGGTGTGGTGCAACAAGTCTGGGAATTCGATAACGGCACCTCTGTGAAAATCACATCGGCTCGTTTCTTCCGACCATCCGGAGCGCCTATTCAGGGCTGCGGGCTGGCCCCCGATGTGAAAGTGACAGTGCACCGAGCCGTAGATACGCAATTGCAGCGCGCTCTGCAACTCGCTTATGCCAATGCGCGCAAACAAATCGCTTACCGAATCGCACCGACACAAGGAAAACCTGCATTGCCGGCTGTTAATCGTCAGTCGGCTTTGCCATTCGGCTTCAATCAACAATCGGCATCAGCCAATCGCTAACTGGATTTTCGGGGCGCTACAGTCGTTCATAATCAGAATACTTCGTAACAAGCGGCTTCCTTAGCAAGTGTTCAGGAGTGCTTGCACTAGTTGCACTATGCCGATCCAGGCGGGTTTCACTGTTTCGACGACGGAGCTTGACAAACATTTAGCTGATCTTGCCTGTACCGCTATTTGATGCGTCTATCAGTTTTGCTTGGCTGAAGATCTTCGTTCTTACCTAATATCTCCCGTCCAAAACCACATCCAGTCATTCGACAGCAATGCGCTAATTCTTGATTCAGCCACCGTCAGGTTGCAGAATCCGCACCGTGCAATCGTTTTTCTGGAAATTGAACTGGAGATGTCCGGACCGACCCTCACCTTGAACGGATCGGACCTCAACTGAACTCTTGTGTAAGACTAAACGAGAAACGCAGGCAATGCGTTTTCCAGATAGAAAGAACTGCACATGATCATTCTCATTGGACTGAAGTGGACGGCTATTGTCGTCTGCTCGATCGTCTGTCTCATTCTGGTTCTGATAGGGCTTTTCGCCCTGGCGGTTCTGACTGAGCAGCTTCTCTACAAGCTTTCGCGATATCGCACACTGAGGGCGCTCGGCAAAGTCCATGCGCTCAAAGCCAAGTTCGCCAATGCCATCCAAGCAACCGATCTGAGCAATCCCCTCATGCGCGGCTTCAGCATCCCGCTCAGCCGTTTCGACAGAGCAGTGGAGCGACTGGCCCACCGCAGCGAATCGCTCGAGGCAGACAACGACAAGCGTCGCGGTCCGCATACTCGCAGGGAATGGCGCCATCTGCGTCGGGACGTCAAAGCAGTCTTAAGGCGCGGAAAACAGCTCGATTACTTCACCGAGGCAGCCGATGCCAGGGACGGAGTCTGGCCATTCGTCGCCGACTACTCGGCAATTTATGCCGACGAAAATTACGCAGGTCGAAACCCATACTCGGGCGTCACCAGCGTTTTCGCCGGTCAAGCCGAATTGCTCGAGCCCCCGCCCACAGCCCGACGCCCATTGCGCAACCGCAACTGGGGCGTGGGAGGCGGCGCCATGGACGAAGAGGTGATGCCCTCTGCGGCAGAGAGGAGTCAGGCGCAAGCGGCCCTTCTTCAACAAGTGCCCGGCGTCACTGTCTTGAGACCAGCTGCAGCCAAGGCTGACAGCCCGGCCGGCATCTACGACGCCAAAGCCAGAATCATCCCTTTCAAAAAGCGGGCCGGCGCCCTCGACGTGAAGGCCTGATCTGGACTTAGAGATGTGACTCCATCCGCTGCCGCCTTTCGCTCAGCATCGTCGTCGCTCACGACATTGAGCGGCTGGAGATCCGGGGAAGAGGGAGAATGAGACCCATGCAAGTGCGGGACTGTCATTCTTCGTCTTCTCCGGATCGGCCGGTTTTTCAACGGCAACGCGCCGAGCCTGCCCGTCTCAGGCATGCTCACACCGGGCTCCGCCCGCGTCAAGGCGAGTTGCTTGCCAAGATCCGGGGATTTGCTGGCAACAGCTCCCAACAAGGGAAACTCAGAAAATGAGACACCCCAAGTACATCGCCCTGGCGCTTGCCCTGGCGATTCCGGCAGTATCTGCCTCGGCCGCCTTCGCCGGCGCGCCTGCCGTTTCAGCACCACAGGTGGTGAAGAAAACGGTCGGTCAAGGGGGCAGCATTACGGCCGGCAAGGGCGATTACATTATCGCCAACAAAGGCTCATACGTATGGGCCGAAGACGGTTCGATCGTGGAAGCAAACGACGGATCCACCGTGATCGCCGACTACGGCGCCACGGTAACGGCAATGGCCCGATCGAAAGTCGATGCTTATGACGGCAGTCACGTCACGGCAAAAGCAGGCTCGACAGTGATCGCAGAAGATGCGTCACAGGTCGTCGCCGAGCCGGGCGCCAGCGTCACCCAAGAGATCGAATAACCATCAACCAAAACGCAGCAATGCGTTTTAACCCGGCGCTGACAGCGCCGTCACAGCAAAAGGAGCAGATCATGCGCCTCGAAGTTACACCGAAAGAGCCCTGGCACGTTCGCATCAAGCACAATGGCAAGGTCGTCCTCGACAAGGTTCTCGAAGCCAATGTCGCCCACGTCGTCGAAGCTGAGCACCCAAAGTGCGGCAAGGCGGAAGCCTTCCTCGTGGAAGGTGACGACGAGATGCCTCTTGGCAGTGCCGAATACGGCGAGTGCCAGTGCGCGGACGGTCCTCACACCGCCTGACGTACCGGACTTCTGAAGTGGAGCAGGAGATGTGGTGTCATGCCACGTCTTCTGCTTTCTACCGCCTCTTACTCGGCTTGCTCACTGTTTCTTTTTCGCCGCCAAGCATGGCGCAAAGAAGCATTGACTAAGCTGAATCAAGAAAACCGGAGCAACAGTTACGCTCCCTTACCAAGGAACATCAATATGTCCTTCAAATGCGGCTGGCAGGCAGGCGGCTTCTTCGTCGCCTACATCTTCGTCCTCAGCTTCATCGTCCGCATCATCTTCGGGGATCACACTCTCGCCCAGGCGGGCACCGAGTGCGCCACCCTCGGACTTTACTGCGGACTCGTCTACGCGCTCGGGTATTACCTGAGCGGCGCGGTTGGGTACGTAGCGTATACCTTCTGGCATGACATCTGGCAACTGCTCTACGTACTGGGCGGCGCCATTCTCATGTGGAATCTGGGCAAGCACATGCACGCAACTGTCGCGGCAAGTTTTACGTCCACCTTCTTCCTCGCCGTCTGTGCAGGTCTGGCCGGGCTCATGGCCTACCTGGGCTTCGACGATGAGCGCTCGGAAGCGTACATGCAATTTCTGACCGCGAACAATATGCTGTAATTGCCTGCCTCTAGGGGCAT
>CAZHEZ010000066.1:0-6609 GCA_964531315.1 uncultured Candidatus Obscuribacterales bacterium
GCCAGTTTGTCGGTTATATCGGCCTGGCTGATATTGGAATCTTTCCAATACCAGGTGTCATTGTGAGTGGCAATCAAATGAGAGCCTTTATCGTAGTTATCACTGAGATATTGAAGAAAAACCTTGTCCAATTGCCTTGAGTTGTCACCGTCTCTTTGAGCGCGATTAGCTGAGCGCATCTCGCTTCTCAGATCGCTTTCGCTCAAATTTCCGCCCAATTGTTCGGCAAAAGTCAGCGCCAGAACAGGCAGTTGATTGTGATCTTCCAGCTCTCTGGCAAGCTGCGGAACATAATGCCTGACCTGGTCGGCAGTCATTCCTTGCATGTCTTGTTTAACATCATCCTGGAGTTTTTCAAGGGCCGTCACTTGCTCGTGGTCGTCTTTTGCCGTATCAAGAGCGTGACTTACGTTGTCGACAATTTCGTGAACGTGATTTGTGGTCATGCTGCAACTCCAACAAGAAACTTGAGCGCTATCGACGCCGCCTGGAGCTTAGCCCGGACTGTATGACCGGTATGTGGCAATGCGCCCGGTATTTCCTTTTGAACGAGTAGATAGATTATTGAAATGACAAAAAAGAACTTAAAGCCCAAAGCAAAAGAGAGAGGATTTCCCTCTCTCTTTCTCACAAGTACTTTTTTTATCGATCAGATCTTCACATACGATGGGTGGCGGGGATCGTAATAGAGCGGCTTCTCATCGTTCTTTTTCTGCAGCTCTTTCATTTTTGCAAAGATCTCGCCTGTGGATGCTTTGTCGCCGACGATGCGGTGAGCAATAGTCCAGTAGCTGTCACCTGCTTTTATTTCCATCTGATCTTTCTTTTCGGGTTCCTTTGGTGGCTCTGGCTTCTTATCCGAGCGCATTTCCTCGCCGACCTTGATGTGGTCGCCGGCATGCACTGGTTTATTGCCATTCAGATTGCCGATGCGTTGTGCTTCCTGGCGAACTTCATCGTCATTGTGCGGCTTGCCGTCTTTGCCCAGATTTCTGGCGGCCAGCTGCCAGTATCCTTCGCCTGGTTTGGCGTCTATGGTCACATCAGCTTTTACTTTGTGAGTTACTTCCGACTCTGTGTTCTTGCCGGCCGCTTTAATCAGACCTTGCTTGGTGATTGCATCACTTTCGTTGCCGTCACCAGCAAATCCGCCTCTCATCCACTTGCCGCTTTCGCGATTGTCCCAATCTTTAAGCAGCTTTTCGACAACCTGTTGTTTGTCTTTCGAAAATTGTCCAGTGTCACTGCCACTGGCTTTTGCATCATTCAAATAATTCTGCAATTCTTGCTTGGTGATGCGACCATCTTTGCTGTTTCTATCTATGAAGTTGAACAGTGACTGATCGCCGCCGTCCAGGAGCGCGCCTGCCGTCTTCTCGGCTGCGCCCTGGTTGGTTTCCTTTCTGTGCTGCTCGTCTCTTACACCGCGGAACTGCGCCAGTTTGTCAGCGATATCGCCTTTGCTGATCTTAGAATCTTTGCCCCATTCTTCATTTCTTGTTTCGACAAGATTGGCGCCTTTGTCATAGTTGTCGGCCAGATACTTCAACATGGCCTGATCGAGTTGCTTGGTATTGTCTCCGTCACGCTGCGCTCTGCCGGCTGCGCGCATCTCACTGTTTATATCGTTCTTATTGAGATCGCCACCGAGCTGACCGGCATAAACAACGGACAGGATCGGCAATTCATTTTTGTCTTCCAACGCTTTAGTGAGCTGACCCATGTACTCCTTTTGTTGGTCCGGAGTCATGCCCTTGGTGTCTTTCTTGATGTCGTCTTGGAGTTTTTCCAGTGCTCTTTGCTGATCACCATCTGTCTTTGCAGTATCAAGAGCTTGGGTTACATGATCTACTGTGTCTTTAACATGATTATCTGGCATTGTTTTTACTCCAAACTTGAGAAACGGAAGCGGACCCAACCCGCTTGGGGACTTTTGCCACAGAATGCTCCTGCAATTTTCAAAAAATCTTGAAATTCCATTAGGCGCCAGTTCGTTTTGCTTCTAAGGGCGGCCTGCGCGCAAAAAAGAGGGAAGGATGGTCCTTCCCTCTTTCAAGACAGGTGTCGGCTCGGGGATGCTTAACCTGTCCTGTTTTTTTGGCGCATGTTGACACCAAGTCTTTTCCGTTTCACCTGATGCTTATTTCGTATAGATAATCGACGCATCTTTTTTGAGTTTATTCTTGGCTGCGTTGAGCATCACATCGTCCAGATTGCTGTCGCCGCGATCGAGCGCTGAGGCCGAATAGCCGTCAGCCATTGCTCCGCCACCTGCCGCACCGGCTTCGGCCATCGGCGCTCCGGCAAAACGCATCATCGCGCGTGAGCTATGGAAGCCCGCCTTCGCCAATGAAGCCGGTGCCGGCGCCGCCACAGCCAATCCTTTGTCCGCCAGGTCTTTGGCGCCCGCCTTCCACTCGCCTTCGGCGCCCGCTTTCACTCTGTATCTGGCACCGGCCGAGGTGATCAATGTTTCTTTCTTGCCGGCGGCATTGACGATTTCCTGGCGATAAGCAAGGGTTTCAAATTTGCCGTCCGAAAGTTTGGCAATCTTTTCAAAGACTCCGGTTCCACCCGAATCAAGCCCGTCGCATCCGATTGTATTGATTTGAATGCCGCGCGATATGGCGTTTTTCGCTTCCGTTTCCCAGTTATAGTCATTGGGATAAATGTGCGGACCGGCATCACCGATCAAAAAGAGAAGTTTGGAAGCTCTTTTTTCTTTGGTCCAATCAAGATCATTAAGTGCCGAATGCAAACCTTGATTGACAGCCTCAGGTGTATCGCCGCCACCATTTGCACTCAAGGCGGTAATGTCTTTGACTACTTTGTCTATGTTGTCAGAAAAGGGAAATACCTTAGTGACATACTCATCACCACGATCTCTGTAGGCCACCAAACCAACACGAACTATTGGAGCGGGCTTACCGGAAGCCAATTTCGCCACCAGGTCTTTGGTTTTCTTTTTGACCATCTCGATTTCACCGCCCATCGAGCCGGTTGTATCGATCAAAAAAGCCAGATCCAGCACTGGGCGTTCGGCACTTGCCTTTTGGGCTTCATCAGCCAACGCCAGCTGCGAATTGGTCAGTCCCGGCAATAGCAAACCCGCCGATAGAAGAAGAACCGCCGCTACCGATTTCAAAACTTGCATATGCCGCACCTCATGCCGTTGCCTTACACAACCGAGCTTACGGGAAACGACGGCTGATTCCTCTGACAAACGGACTGATACCGGCCTGGGGAATACCCTGAGAGTCTAACGGGTCGGACAACTGGCATCGGGGATAGAGAATGTGAAATTACAGCCCTGTCCCTCTGCCGGCTCCACCCAAATATGACCCTGATGGGCTTCTACGATCGCCTTGCAAATTGCCAATCCCAGTCCAAAGCCGCGGCGTTTGACCATTTGCGGCTGGTCGAGCTGTACATATGGATTAAAAATCGATTTTCTAAATTCAGCAGGGATTCCCTCTCCGCTGTCGATGACGCTAAATATGGCCACCATATGTTCAATTCGGGCTTTGACAATCACCTGGGAATTAGGTTTGGAATGTTTCAGCGCATTTGATATCAGATTGATTAAAACCTGTGCCAGTCTGTCTTGATCGGCAAGCAAATACCCGGCGCCAGCATCTGCGATCAAAACTACTCTTCGCGAGCGTGATTCCTCCAAAGTGGCGTCGAGAGCCTGATTGATTATGTCCTTGAGCGTGGCTACATGGACAGAAATACCAATGCTGCCGGATTCTATTTTTTCAGAATCAAGTATGTCTCCTACCATCTTTATCAAGTACTCTGTGCTGGCTTTAGCACGGACCACCGCGTCATAGCCCTGTTCATCAAGCTTTCCTAGTTTACCGTCGGCAAGCATGGAGAAGATTAGATTGATTGACGTCAAAGGGGTACGAAGATCGTGACTAACCATTTTCAAGAAGTCACTGCGAGTCAGAGCGGAGCGTTTTGTCTCACCATCTACTTTCAATCCGTCACATACAACCTGGGCAGAGGCTACACCCGTAAAATTGAATTGATAATTTCCCAGCATTCGCCATTCTCCTAACCTATTTCAGTGAATTTCTCCAAAAGGTCCGTAAGATTGATATGGATTCAAGAACCGGCTGGACTGAACGAACCAGCGACGGAACAGCGAATTTGTAATCAATACATAAACCTGCGGATATCCCGCCAGCGCCGGCTTATGTATAGTGGCAAAACACGGTGTCAAAACGGTGTCTATGCGATTTGATTCCGAAAAATTATTTCGCGACCGCTAGCTGCTCTTTGTACCAGGCGATCGTTTGCGTCAATCCGTCTCTGATCTCAACCTTTGGAGTCCAGTCGAGAAGCGTTTTCGCTTTAGTGATGTCGGGAAGCCGACGCTTAGGATCGTCGGTGGGCAGGGGTTTGAACACAATTTCGCTCTTGGAGCCGGTCAGCTCTTTGACCAGTTCTGCCAATTCCAAAACAGTTCTTTCTTGTGGATTACCAAGATTGACCGGTTCATGATGCTTGACGCCTGTTAATCGAACGATGCCTTCCACCAGATCAGAAACATACTGGAAGCTTCTGGTCTGCTCGCCTTTGCCATAAATTGTCAGCGGTTTGCCGCGCAGTGCTTGATCGATGAAGTTGGAGACGACGCGACCGTCATTTGCGCGCAAGCGTGGGCCGTAGCAATTAAAAATGCGAATGATCCGCGTGTCCAGATCATGCTTGTGGTGGTATGCCATGGTGATGGCTTCTGCAAAGCGTTTCGATTCATCGTATACGCCGCGCGGTCCGACTGGGTTTACATTGCCCCAATAACTTTCCTTCTGCGGATGTTGTTCGGGGTCACCATAAACTTCCGATGTGCTGGCCAGAAAATACTTCGCACCTTTGGCCAGGGCCAGACCGAGAGTATTGTGCGTGCCCAGCGAATTTACTTTCAAAGTTTCAATCGGCAATTCCAGATAGTCGATGGGACTGGCAGGCGAAGCCAGATGAATCACCCAATCAAGATGACCCATCACATGAATGTGATTGGAGACATTGTGATGAATGAATTGAAACTTCGTGCTGGAGAGATGCCTGGAGATATTACTCATGGTGCCGGTGACAAGATTGTCCATGGCTGTCACTTCGTGACCATCCGCCAGCATGCGATCGACCAGATGCGATCCGATAAAACCAGCAGCACCCGTGATGAGAATCTTCAATGCCCTATACCTCTATATATTGCTCCGCAATCAGTGAGCACATCCTGCGGCAAAATATTGCGACCATCGATAACCAAAGGCCACTTCATGCTCTTTACCAGCTGTTTCCAGTCGGCGTTGGCGAATTCCTGCCACTCGGTAACAAGCACAAGCGCATCGCTGTCTTTGGCGAGTTCTTCCAAACTTGTGCTGTAGGCAATTTCCAATTCAGGGAAATTGCGCTGGCAACTCTCAATACTGACCGGGTCAAAAACTTTTACCTGGGCGCCCATTTTTGTCAGCGCCCGAACCAGGGTTAAACTGGGTGCATCCCTTAAGTCATCAGTGTTTGGCTTAAACGATAAACCCATCAGGCCGATCGTGCGTCCTTTGACGATTTTCAACTCTTCCTGCAGCTTTTTGATCACGCACAGACGCTGGCGTTCGTTGACTGAAAGCGTAGCTTCCAGAAGTGAAGTCGGATAGCTGTATTCGCGTGCCACGTTGATCAAGGCATTGATGTCTTTGCCGAAGCAGCTTCCACCCCAGCCCACACCTGCATTCAAAAACTTGCTGCCGATGCGCGTATCGAGCCCGATGCCGGGCGCCACCTGGCGAATGTCTGCACCAACCTTTTCGCAGAGTCCGGCAATTTCATTGGCAAAACTGATTTTCATAGCCAGAAATGCGTTGGCCGAATATTTGATCAATTCAGCACTGGCGAGATCGGTGACAACAAAAGGGACTTTGCCGAAATTAGCAGGACGAGGCAGATCTTCGGGCGGATCGAATGTTTGATTGATCAATGGTGCGAAAAGCTTTTTCATCGTCGCTACTGCGCCATCATCGGCCGAGCCTACAACGATGCGATCAGGATAAAACGAATCGGAAAGCGCGCTGCCTTCACGCAGGAATTCAGGATTTGAAACAACGGTAAACGCCGGCAATTCTGCGCGCGCAGAGCGGGCAGGAACAGTTTGAACGTTTTCTACACCCTGCCCAACCAGCATCTCTACCCAGTTGCCCGATCCGACTGGAACTGTCGACTTATTGACGATGATGCGCTTTTTGCTGGTATCCAGCGAACGGCCAATTGCTCTGGCGACAGCCATAACTGCAGAAAGATCGGGTTCGCCCGTAGGCAGTGGTGGGGTGCCGACGGCAATGAAGATAATCTCCGACTTCTTGACGGCTTCGTCCAGCTTGTCGGTAAAAGTCAAAAACTCACTTTTGACGCATTGTTTGACGAACGGCTCCAGCCCTGGTTCGAAAAACGGCATCTCGCCTCGTCTTAGCGAATTGAGCTTATCTTCATTGGAATCGACAGCAATGACATGATGTCCGAGATATGAAAGGCAGGCACTCGTTACGAGCCCTACGTAGCCGGCACCAACAATACAAATATCCACAGGCGGTTACCTTTATAGGT
>CAZHEZ010000066.1:6709-34022 GCA_964531315.1 uncultured Candidatus Obscuribacterales bacterium
TTCGGTTTCGGTTTCGGTTTCGGTTTCGGTTTCGGTTTCGGTTTCGGTTTCGGTTTCGGTTGCGTCGGCTGACAGTCCGCTCTCACTTGTAGTGAAAACCGCGTCGATTGCGCATTGGACTGGTTGCCAATGCTCCTTATGATACCGCAGATGCGGCTCCGCGACGGATGTATGACAGCCAGTGGAGAGGGTTTTAACGCCGGGAGTCAGCCTCAAAAGCCGGTTTTCAAGATAGGCAATCGCCCTCTATCAGGTTTCACTAAAACCAAGATGAATAGAGTCTCCGCAAAGATGGTCCCCACATTTGGTAGGCTGTACAAAATCATTCATTTGCATATTCAAAACACAAGATAAAACTGCTACAAGCTAAAGGCGCTCTCAACATTGCTCAACATGACCTCGCCCCTCGACCAATTCACCACCACAATCGCCCGCCTGAGAGCCGAAGACGGCTGTCCGTGGGACCGCGAGCAGACTCATCGCAGCCTGGCTCGGTACCTTTTAGAAGAAGCATACGAAGTCATGGAAGCGATCCACGACGGCGACCCCAATAACTTGAAAGAAGAGCTGGGCGACCTGCTTTTGCAGATTGTTTTGAATGCTCAAGTGGCAAAGGATGCCGGTCAATTCGACATTCAAGACGTAGCCAACTCCATCAATACCAAAATGATTTCCCGGCACCCGCACGTGTTCGGCGACAAGTCGCTGGCCACCGCCAAGGAAGTGCTGATGCAGTGGGACGACTTAAAAGATGCGGAGAAGAAGGAAAAAAAGGGCGAGAAGAAATCATGCCTGGATGGCATCAGCCGCACTCTGCCCAGCCTTTTGCAGGCACTCAAAGTTTCCGAGAAAGCAGTCAGCCAGGGCTTCGAATGGAGACACGAAGGCGAGGTCTGGGAGAAGGTAGAAAGTGAATTGCAGGAACTCAAAGATGCCATTTCCAATCCTGCTTTAACCCAACCGGAAACCGCAGCCAGTGCGCGTTATGATGTAGAGCTGGAACTGGGCGATGTGCTGTTTACTCTGGTGAACGTGGCTCGCTGGCATTCGTTAAACCCGGAAGAATCGCTTATCCACGCGCTCGAGAAATTCCGCCAGCGCTTTGCAAAAATGGAAGTGCTGGCAGTGAAACCATTGAAGGAATACTCCAAAGACGAGTATCAGGAGCTCTGGGAAAAGGCGAAAGCTGCGCTAAAACCGTAATTGTCTTCGTAGGGACGACGCCCTGCGTCGCCCGGTAAGTGCATATTTCCAATGAAAGTCTCTCTCCAACACGCTCGGTTGTGTCAGACTAAATATACTTAGCCAGCGGTAAACGTCATGCAAACCGGAAAAGCGAAAAGCACAGCTAAAATCGCAATCCACTGCTCGCTCTTTTGTGCGCTGGCAGGGCTGAGTTATGGCATGCTGTCAGGTTCCCCGATTAGTCGGTTTGGGTCAGGACTACTATCTTTCGTGTCTTTCGCAAACACGGCGTGCTGGTTTGGACTCGGAAATCTACTGTGGGCTTTGATTCAGAAACGGGACGTTAAGCGCTCGTTTCTGGTCTTCATAGTAGTAACAGCTGCGTCAACGGGCTGTATGGTATTCGTCATACAACACATGGGATTCCATGCATGTCGTTTAACGGATGGATAGGGCTAAATATTCTCGACCGGGCGATGCATGGCATAGCCCCTACAAAGTCTGTTCGCGGCCGGCGAGTTGCTCGTTCTTCTTGCGCTCCGCTTCTTGCGCGGCTTTCTTGGCTGCTTCTTTTACCGGGTCGATTTTTGCCAGTTTCATTGGGATATTGTTGTCCAATCCCAGGTCAATATATTCGAGCTTGGTTTTCATAGGGTCCACTGCTGCGATGACTGAAGTCAGCCTTCCCAGGCGGCGGGTCAGCGAAGTATCCGGTGTTCCAAGTTTCAATTTCAGGGCAACATTTTCCACAATCACATCATGTGGATTGGTCAAATTGATCGATTCCACCGGCATTTTGGTTTGCTGGGAAATGTAATTGCACCAGCCTGCCCATTGAGTGACGTCTTGTGGAGTCATCTTAAGCGCGGCGGCGCCGTATACGCGCAGAGGCGGACACAAGATGCCGGGGAAATCCTTTATAGGAATCACTCGACCCGATTGAGAAATTACCGAGTCCGGCGGTTTGCCTGGTTCTGGCACATAAGTCGCCCAGGGGAATTCTTCAAGCACTTCGACAAGTAGATGCGGTTTCGGGAAAGCATAGCGACGGACGAAGGCATACTTCACGGCCGGTAGTTGCGCGATACTGGCTTCCAGTGACTTGGGATTGACTTTGAAAAGCGGCTGGCCGACAGAGTTTTCTACTTTGTCGACAATTTGCTGACGACTGGTTACGAAATTGCCTCGCACAGTCAGTTGCGAGTCAGTGTTGTTGATTGCCCATGGCAATCGAACCACAGCGCTTCCGCCCAGATAGAGCAAAGCGGCAAGAGTCATATAGCGCATGAATTGACGGCGCAGTCGAGCGGTTCTGGCCAGATTACGCTGTTTGCGCCGGCTCTTGATCCATTCTCTTCGCCTGTCAGCTTGCATTATCACGAGCAGCAAATCTCCTTAGACACGGATTGTCCGCCGAAAGAAAGGATAAGACTATCGATAGTGTTTGCAGCGATCGTGCCACTAAATACTTCTGAAGCCGGGCCGGTCATATGCACATGTTCATCGGACTTTTGCCACTCGATGGAAAGGAAACCACCGGGTAATCGCACTTTAACGTGGCGCTCGATTCTTCCTTCAAGAACGGCTGCCACAACGACTGCCGCGGCACCACTGGCACAGGCCAGTGTCGCCCCACATCCACGCTCATAAATCAAAGTGTGAACTTCATTTCTTGAAACGGCGCGACACCACTCAACGTTAACACCTTCCGAAAAGAGCTTGTTCTTTTGCACCTGCTGAGACAAGTTTTTCAACTGATCTGAAAACTTCATTTCAGAAAGGCTTTCCTGCGCTTGTGGTGCATCGAAGATAACCACGTGCGGATTGCCCATACTGACGCATGTGGCTGAGAACTTGTAATCGGGTGAGGTCAATTCGCCTTGCACAAAACTGGCTGCCTTCGGGGTGCATAAAGGAATCAATTCGGTCTGGAGGATTGGCTTGCCCATATCCACCGTGATTTTTGATTCGTCTTCAACAAGAATCTCTTGGACTCCTGCTTTAGTTGACACCAAAATTCTATTAGATGCAACCAATTCTTTCCTGAGAGACCACAGTCCCAGACACCGAAGACCATTGCCGCACATGGCGGAATCCGATCCGTCCGAATTGACGTAAACCCAACCGATATCGCATTTGGTATCAATCGCATAGCCTGCACTGAGAGCATTGAATATGCCGGCATCAAGGGCAGGCGTTTGCCTCAATGAAAAACCAACAATCAAGCCGTCGGCGCCAATGCCGAAATTTCGGTCACACAGCCCTTTTGCCAGGGCGGGAAGCGGGTTTTTACCGGCGCTGACAGCTTGCTTGAACAAAGGTATGGCCAGCAGTTCAGCCAGCGAAACCATGACAAAGTCATTGCCCAGCCCCTGCATTTTGACGAATGCCAAGCCTGGAGCAACAGGTAGCGATTCAGATCGCGCTTTAGAATCCGAACTATTCAAATTCTGCTCTTTGAAGGTTTCCGCAACAGTGTACATATTGTTGGTTCGCGCTGGTTCGCTTCACTTGGCGAACTGGTGCTGCATCCGAAGGAGAATCTCAATTTCGGGTTTCGGATCAGCCGGTATTATAGCGGGTGAGCCTTGACATGTCTCGACCTTAATAGAGTTTGATCCAGACTTCTATATACTGACGTGCTGGGCGAAAACCTCAGGGAATTTCACATGCGCGCATATATATCAGTGGATCTGGAAGGTATCAACGGTATCTGTCATTCCAGCCAGACCCAGCCCGGTGAGCCTGGATATGAACGCTCAGTTCAGCTTATGCATGCTGAGACAAATGCCGTAATAAAAGGTCTGGTTAAAGCGGGCTGCGATGAAATTGTTGTTAATGACTCGCACTGGGACATGCGCAATCTGCGTATAGAACTGATGCATCCAAAGGCGCATCTGACCAGTGGTTGGCAAAAGCCTTTCTCAATGGCCTCCGGCGTGCACATGGATAAAAAGCCGGATTTTGCTTGTTTTGTCGGCTATCACGCCCGCCAGGGGTGCGCCACGGGTGTGCTGTCGCATACATACAGGGCAACCGTCTTTCGCGACGTGCGTATTAATGATGTTCTCGTGGGAGAAACAGGGCTCAATGCCTATCTGGCCGGATACTTCGCGGTGCCTATTGCGCTAATGACCGGAGACGACGCCCTTAAGAAAGAGTGCGATGAACTTATGGGCAAGGTCAATTGCGTTGTTGTGAAAAACGCCGTATCCAGATATTCCGCGTGTTTCAAACCCCAGGGCGAAGTGCTCGAAGAGCTGGAAAAAGCGGCATATGAAGCAGCGAAGGACAAAGCGAGCTGGAATTTACTGAAGCCGCCGTCGCCGGCAAAGCTCACTATTTCAATGAATGATACGTCCATGGCTGACGCCTGCGAGCTGGTGCCGAATGTAAAACGCCTCAATGACCGCGACGTTGAATTTACAGACAAGGACTACAGCGTCGTGTTTAAGGTGATGTTGGCTCTGGGAGCCCTTGGAGCCAGTCGTAAAGATGCTTATTTCAGTTAGTTAAGCACTTTACAACAGGTCTTTTTTTCGCAGTCAACTAAAACATTTCCTGGTAAGCCGATATTGGCGGGCTTACACGGCTCAATTCCCGCGGTATCAGGCTTGCAGCCACATTAAATATCGCTAATTTTTATACTTAACCGCGGTTTGATGCCCTTCTGCGGGTAATTAACTGGAGACAGGGTTTTTCGTCCGCATCGCAGCCAGCCTCATCAGGCCTGGTGCTGATTCGGCACGTCGATTTTTGACGCGGATACCCGGTCAATCGCGATTCCCCGACCACATTGGGCTTACTGGCAATGTTTCAATCATACGAACAGCTTTCATTCCATCAGCAAGTGATCGTTCTCAATCAGTCCTATCCATGCCCCCGCTGTAATACCGGGGTTTTGGAGCCGTACGGATTAACCGAAACCTTGTCGTGCAGCAGCTGCGACCGTTGTTTCGTGCCCCTTCGAGGCGGCAGAAGACTCTATCCAGCCAGGCGCATGGGCATCAAAGTGGCACCGACATTCTGGTGGGACGGCTTGCGCTGGCATTGGGCGGGCACTACGGCTACGACCAGACAAGTAGTATCGATCATTTCTTTATTCATCATGCCGCTGGCGATTCTGCACGGCTCGCTGTATCTTAATCTCTGGGCCGAAAGACCGGAGTGGCTCAGTCCAATTCTTTTGACCGCTTTGATGAGCCTTTTGACGATTCAGCTCATTTATTTCACTTGCTGGGATTTCGATTTCCTGGCCAAACGCAAGTCTTAACTAAATCAGATAGACAGCAAGAACCCTGATGAAGATTCCAAGAGCAGCCATTCTCCACAAGAGAAAGGCGCAAAAGAGCACGTACCTGTGCTTCTTAATGAATCTCTGGAGGCCTTGAACATTCGTCCCGGACTCACTTATGTTGACGCTACAGTGGGCGCCGGCGGACATCTGGAAGCGATTTGGAAACGAATGGGCGGTGAGGGCAAGTTAGTCGGCATAGACAAAGACAAAGCATCACTTGACAAAGTCGCTATGAGGCTGCCTGATGCTGCTTCTTATCTTCATGGAGACTACAGCGACATAGCTGAACATTTGGAGTCCGTGGGGATAAGCACTGTGGATGGTGGCATACTCGCGGACCTGGGAGTTTCAAGCATGCAGCTTGACAACCCCGAAAGAGGCTTCAGTTTTCTGAGAGATGGACCTCTGGATATGCGCATGGATCACACACAGAAATTGAGCGCAGCCACGATCGTTAATGAGTATCAAGAACGCGAGATCGCCGATATTATTTTCAAATATGGTGAAGAACGTCTCAGCCGGCAGATTGCCAGGCGCATTGTGAACAGGCGTCCGATACATACGACAGCCGAGCTATCCGAGATTGTTGCCGGATGTATATATACCGCCCGTGGTACCAGAGGGCATAATAAGAATCGATCTAAAAGCCGATCAGATAGGCTTGACGACTCGCATCCAGCTACTCGCACATTCCAAGCGTTAAGAATTGCAGTCAACAGCGAGTTGGCAAGTCTGGAAAAATTTTTACATGAGTCCGTGAAAATTCTCGCTCCGGGCGCCAGGCTCGCCGTTATCAGCTTTCACAGCCTGGAAGATCGCATCGTTAAGCAAATTCTCAGGCTCTATCAGAAAGGCTGCGTATGTCCGCCCAGGCAGCCTGTTTGCACGTGCGGCAGACATCCTGAGTTGCTGATAATGACCAGCAAACCTGTCACTGCAACTGATGAAGAAGTGCTTGCCAACATACGTAGTCGTAGTGCTAAACTACGTGTTGGAGAAAAGGTTTAGTTCGCTGGCAAAATTGCTGCAAAACGAAAACCGATATCTGCAGATTCTACGCCAAACTGATTGGCGGACCTAGATGGGAGCACCACATGTCGAGCAATGCCGCGCCACTTCTAGCTTTTTCCGAACCTGTTCAAAAAAGCGAAAAGTCACACGAATCAGCCAACGGTGCTCGTAAGCAGATCATTTTCAACCCTCCGCAATCCAGACCGCATCTGGTACCAGTCGCCAATCCGACACAGGATCGCGACAGCCGCAAGGCTCCATTGGTGGTGCGCGTCAATCAGGTACTTCGCACTTCACTGATCGCTTGCTGCGGGATGGCTATTGTCGGTTATGGATTGGACGTTGCCCGTACCAATGATGTAACTCGTTTGCAAGAACAAGCCAGACGTCTATCGGAACAAAATTCCGAACTGTCTGCGCAGCTTTTGAGAGCAATCTCCTTTGAAGGTATCCAGGATAGTGTCGTCGGACGCCATGGCTTGCAAGTGCCCGGGCAAGTTCTTATCGTCAAAGAAGTAGCGGCACCGAAGTTGACCGCATTCAAATCCAACAAACACAGTCTCCCGTTATTGTCGGGATATTGATCTCCTTTTCGGGAGGCCCTCCACGTTGCCCACGCAGTCTCCTCCAGAGTTAGGGACTCGAGGTCGTTCACGACGTCATGACAGACGTCCGCGCTCTCCTTTATGGCGCCTTAGAGCCTGGCAATTCATCCTTTTGGGTGGTTTTGTCCTGATTATTGGTCGGCTTTATTACCTGCAAATTATTCAGGGAGCGGACCTGCAAAAGAAAGCGCATGTCCAGAGGCAGCAGCACAATCTTTTGGTGCACCGGGGCGCGATCACCGACCGCCATGGTTTGCCTCTGGCCATTGACACCACCAGATATGATGTCTATATCCATCCAAAATTAGTCAAAGCAGGCATCGCGGAAGCATCTGAAATCTTCGGCAGAATTACTCGCCAGCCTTCCGAAAAGATCTATAAATTGATGAATTCCGGTTATCCGGTCATCACTCTTGGCCGGCACATGGAAAGAGAATCGGTTGACGAAATTCAAGCGCTCAATTGGCCGGGCGTAGATATCGTTCCGCGCCCCTTTCGCCATTATCCGGAAGGACAGTTAGCGGCGCATTTGCTCGGCTATGTAAATATGGATACGGAAGGGCAAGGCGGCATCGAGCAGAAAGAGCAAGATCTTCTTAAAGACACAGGCACAATGCCGACACCGCAATTGGACGGGCATGGTCGCAACATTCTTGTCAAAGAACCTAATGCTGACTGGGGCATTTCACCGCCTCTGGGCAGACACATCGAATTGACAATCGACAACTATCTTCAGCACCTGGCGGAAAAAGAACTGACGGCCATGTGCCGCCATTCGCAGGCTCTTAAGGGCACTGCGATCTTTGCTGATCCTACTAATGGTGAGATTCTTGCCTGGGCGAGTTATCCCACCTACGATCCCAATCGCTATCATAAGTACGCTCTGGAAACCACAAAGAACTGGTCGATGGTTGACGTTTATCAACCAGGCTCGACCTTCAAGATCCTCACGGTCTGCTCTGGTCTGGAGACCGGCGCCATCAAACAGACAAGCACGTTTTACGATGGCGGCTCTTTGACTGTCGGCAATCGCACCATCCGCAACCATGATGGCGGTCACGGCACTCTTGACCTGCTGCACTTGTTCATTCATTCGAGCAATATCGCCTCCGCGCAAATTGCCATGTTAATGACTCCCAAAGCCTTTCACGAGATGCTGACCAAATTCGGTGTCGGGCAACCGACCGGCATTGACCTGCCCGGAGAGTCGCATGGACTCTTGCTCAATCATAAATTCTGGAAGCCGCTCGATGCGGCAACTACAGGTTTTGGTCAGGGTGCTATCGCGGTCACGCCACTGCAACTGGTGGCAGCGGTGGGAGCGGTGGCAAACAATGGAGTCTGGGAACAGCCGCATTTGATTCGCCGTATATACGACCCCCGCACCGGCGTCACCGAAAAATGGACTGAGCCCACCAAGCGCGAAGTAGTTTCGGCGCCGACGGCAAAATTTGTTTCCGGCCTTTTGGCCGACAATATCGCCATGGGCACTCAAGTGGCAGGGAAGGTTCCAGGCTATCGAGTAGCCGGAAAAACCGGCACTGCTCAAAAGGTATCGGCAAGCGGCAGAGGATATCTGGCCGGACAAACAATTGCTTCCTTCGTTGGATTTTTGCCCGCCGACAATCCGCAACTGGTAGGCATTGTCGTTATCGACAGTCCGCAGACCGATGGGCGCTGGGGCAACACTGTTGCCGGCCCGGTCTTCAACGCCATTGCCATGGAGGCCGCTCGCTACCTGGGCATTCCTCCTACTCAGCCGGCCGCAGAGTACAAAGCGACAGGAAATAAGCAGCAATTGCCGGACCAGCTCAAAGCCTTCAATCACAAGTTGGCGCCGGCGCCGGAAGCGCCGTCTGTGAAATATGCCAAGGAAGCGCCGGCCAGCCTTCGCGACAAAGCGCAAAATCGCGATTAGGTAAGCTCTTTTGCGGCACCATTTTGCCAGGTCTTGAAATCGCGGCAAAAGCGGGGGTTTTCCCTGAACTCTGCGGTTTGCCAAAGCGCTAAGATTGAACTGATTAACTGAGGAGCCGCCAGTGTCGGCAGAACAGCCTTATAAGCCAGACGCTCCGACTGAAAGCGCCGAATTGAATGAGCAAGCCGAAGATCGCAAAGACACGGCTGTCTTGCAAGCATTGTCCAGCGAGCCTTATGCCGTCTCTGACGCGGAAATGAACAAGCTGGCAGAATTAGCTGAGGAAGGCGAAAAGTCTGACTCAGGGGGCGGCAAAGCGGCTAAGAAAGACTCTGAAAGTAATTCCTGGCCAGACAGTCCGGGATCTGGCGACAGTGATGATTCCGGCTCCGGTGGTGCCGGTACCGGAAGGAATTCCGGACAAAGTCCAGAATCACAGCCGTCCGGACAAAAAAAACAATCGCTCGGCAAGACATTCGGCATCGTCGCCGTTCTCACCGTGCTTTCTAAATGCGCCGGACTGGTTCGCGACATCGTCGTCTTGCAAGCGTTTGGAACAAACTATTTGTCCGATGCATTCAACAATGCCACGCTTTTCACTGGCAACATCTTGATCCTGTTCGGTGGACTGGGCGGTCCCTTCCACTCATCGGCTGTGGCAGTGCTGACGCCGAGGAAGGAGGATCCGGACAGCGGGCGCATGATGGTGCAGATTTTTCTGGCCACCATGATCTTCTTGATACTTCCTTCGGTGGCAATCTATGTTTTCGCGCCCAATTTGATTCAACTGATTGCGCCTTCAAGTGCACTGGCTGAAGCGCACAGGCAAGAATACTGGAATGAAACGGTCAGGCAAATTCGCATCATGCTGCCGCTGGTTGCCATATCCGGATTTGTCGGTTTGTCCTATGGCGTTTTGAACGTTTACAACAAGATCTTCTGGCCATCCTTCTCTCCGGCGATTGCCAGTCTGGCGATTATCATTGCCGTTTTCTTTTTTGGCGACTCGGCCGGCATTGTCTGCCTGGCCTGGGCCACTCTGGCAGGTGCCATCGGACAAGCTGTCGTGCAAATTCCCGGCATGCTGAAGACTCCTCTCAAGTGGAGTTTTTCCAGGGTCATGCATCCAGGATTGAAAGAATACCTGGTCATGCTCGGTCCTGCGGCATTCAGCACTTCCATCGGTCAGATCAGTCTCTATGTTCATTTGTATTTCACATCGACCATTCAGGAAGGCGGCTGGACTGCCATAGTCAACGCCAATCGGCTGATTCAATTGCCTTTGGGAGTATTGCTGACGGCCATGCTGGTTCCGATTCTGCCGCGCTTCACTGAGCAAGTAGCGGCTAATCGCATCGATGACTTGAAGTTAGAGCTGTCCAAAGCATTACGCTTGCTCTGGTTTCTTGCCCTTCCCATTGCCGGATTGCTGATGGCGATACCGGCACCAATAATCAGACTTTTGTTCGAGCGCGGTAAATTCACCACTCATTCAACAGAAATGGTCACGACAGTGATGATCTTTCTGGCTCCCGGAATTTTCTTCTATCTAGCCAGAGACTTGATTACAAGAGTGTTTTACGCACACCAGGATTCAAAAACACCGTTTTTGATCGCCCTGGCGGCAATCGCATTGCAAACCCTTTTGGACTGGCTGTTTGTCTTCCAATTGAAAACCGGCATTGCCGGTATTGCCATTGCCACCACGCTGGTAACCATATTCAATTTATTTGCATTGACGTTTTTCGCCAGAAAAAAAATTGGGCGCCTGGGCACGACAAAGCTGGTTAATCCGACCGCGATCATGATCCTGGCATCAACCGTATGTGGTGCCGTCGCCTGGTTTATCTCCAATCAAACAATCGCCATCTTGCCTCAAAACTTCGTCGGGCAGCTGATTTCACTCTCTCTGGCTGGCGGCAGCGGTTTGGCTGCTTATTTGCTGATTTGTATGCTTTTCAAACTTGAGGAGCCTTCCAGCGTCGCTAATCGTTTGCTCAAAAAGCGCAAAACAACAATTTAAAGGAAGTGCCTTCTTTGGAAATATCCTCGATTGTGAAAGCGCAAGCCTTGCGCCGGCGCCTTTCTTGCGGTCAAGGCAGATCGAATACTTTGTCTTGCGGCACTTGCAAGAGTGCATTTTTGGTTGAAAGCGCCAGCGGTTTAAAGCGCTGAGCAACCTCACGTCTGATCGACGCGCGAGAAAACAAGATTACGGCAAAGATCTGCCCGGCCGAGAGAATCCCGCCATATCCGAGCACCGACTTGATGCCGTAAGGTTTTACAAAGTCTTCCTGAGCATAGATATAAGGCGAGTCAAGCGCATCCGGAACGAAGAAGACATTGAATGTCGCCTGGTCCTGGTCCATCACCACATCACTGTCTATGGTGGCGACGGCATGCGCCAGTTTGTCGGGATGGGAAAGCACCACGTCTGCCACCGAGTTCGATTCAATGCCAAATTGTTTGCAGAGCAAAGCGATCATCGGCAATTCGGTAGCCAGGTCCGGGCTGTCGATCGGAATGGCACGGTGATCTATCGATTTGGTGCGGTCGCACCATTCCGGATTCTGACCGCAAGAGGCAAGCAGCGTCAGGCAGCGTGTATCAGGCCTGAGATCCTGATGGTCGGAGCGCTTACTCTCCACATATCTTTTCAAAGGTGACTCGAGTTCTTTGTACGGGAGACTGATAAAAAAGCGAGCCAGCGCAAATGCTTTCTCACTGCTCGTTTGATAAGTGAACTCTTCGTACAAATGATTGACGATTCGATCGGCTATTTCTTCTTGAGTACGCGCACCGGCACCCAACTCGCGGATTTCGCCGCTGAGTTCGGTCATGTCATGCAAACTGAAGGTTTCTATTGAAAACATCGGAAGAAACGAATCTGTCAAGAACCGCATACCGTTCTTTCACGGCTGCTTGTTCATTGGGATTGCCTTTTGAGATTCTCGACCCCAGGAGGGAATACAGGATTACCCGAATTTACTAGTTTACTTATGCAATCCAATCCTGGAGCACCTTTATAGGGAAACCCCGAAGGATTCTCTGGAAAACCGCCTTGGATGATCGATTTCAGCAAATTGAAAGTATGCCGAAGGAGTCCATATAAGGAGAACCACCTGACCGAAATGGTGCTATCCTTCCTCGCCGTAAACGGCGAGGAAGGATAGCACCGCCGGCGGAGCCGGCATGTTGGGAATGTAGCAACGAAAAAATGGGTATTGCATTCTCCTCTAATACATGCTATACGTATGTATGGTAACGGCAAAAATCGAGCCAATAAACTAGGGCGGGGCGCTCCCTAAGAAGCCTTTGGAGAGGGCATAAGACCAGAAGCAATTCCGGCAACCTCGATGAATTAGGAACCCTCCGTGTCAGCGGTTCTCAACCGCTTAGCCGGAATCCCTTTCCTTCAGGGAAGGGAGGACGTCAACTATATCTGGTTTTCCTTGCATGCCAAGGGGTGCTGCACCTAAAAAATGTCGCCAACAAGCAACAGCTGCCAAAAACAAAACAGGCGAAACACAAATTGAGAATGTAGCCGAAATAGAGAGTTCTTTCCGTACAAGCAAACGCGCAGTATCAACGACTACATTTTCGCCGAGAGAATCTGATATGGCGCTGGCGGGGATCAAACCTAACGCGAAAGTTTATGCATGGGAAACGAGCGAACGCGCTCAGCTCCTGGAGATTGACGCCAGGAATCCTGAACTATCGAAGGCGCAGCATCAACTACTCGACTGCGTGCCATTGCTTGGATCTCACCTTTTTGCGAACCTGTTGCCGATCGCGCCACCAAGAATTCCGGCAAGCGGGCCGGCGGGTGAGGCACCACCGGCGAAGGCGGTTCTGCATTCATGTCTTCACGCTCGATTTCAATCAAGCGCTCGTATTCCGCTAGCCGAGCCAATCTCTCGAGCTGCGCACATCTTCTTTCTCTCATTACAGCCCAGACGCACCAAGCCAGGCTGGCAGCCAGAAATAAAAGGAGCACGGCGTGTCCTTTTAAGGTGGCCAGAAGGTAGCAGGCGGCTACCACAGGTGCAAGCGACAAAAGCGCTGTCATTTCGCCCTTCTTTCAAATTATTCACTTGTAAAGGCTCTCTGCGGTGACAGAGAGCCATCGTGTTGCATATACAATACATCCCCGAGTGATATCCGAAAAGACTTGTATTTATTGGAGAAACTGGTAGAGTTGTTAATTCGCGCTAATTAACCGCGCTTAAGTTATCAAAGCGGCAGCACCACCCGTGCTACCGCCCAATAGTGAAGGGATCGGAGTTGGCTGGAGCCGCCTGCCCGCCCGTATTGCCAGGTGGGTCCTGATTTGCCGGCGGCGCTTGTTGAGCCGGAATGTCCGGAATTATCGAATTAGATTGTTGAGCCTGTTGCGGTGCAGCCTGGGCCGGAGCGCCACCTCCACCGGTGGCACCAGCGGCCGGTGTAGCCAGTTCGGACATTTTCACGCTCGTCCAATTGGAATTGTCCTGATACTTCACCTGCAAAATGCGCACTTTAAGTGACGTAGAACGCGGATCGACCTTTTCGTGCTTCCATTTCTCAGTGCCGCTGGCACCCGGTGCCAGGAGCTCCATATCGGGAGCATGCCAGGTACCACGATCTTTCATTTCCGGATCTGTGAAACGCAAGCGGAACTTGACAGCCGAGATTGCTCTTTCTGAAATATTCTTGTAATCAATATAGATACGAGCGTCGATTGGTACGTCGAATGGATCAAGGTCCAGTTCGGCTCGTCCATTCGTCACAGCCACGGGACAACCGGGCTCGGGTACAAATTCAACGTCCAAACTTCGAACTTTTCCTGGCACTTGACCGTATACATTATTAGGACCCAAGGAAATCACGGCAAACATGCAAAACGATAAAGACACCAAAAACAGTCTCCCGGTTCGGCGATTCTTAAAGCTGGCACTCATCGTTTTGAGCCTCCTGGCCATTGTCCATGTTTCGGCCGTTACATCCGATACCCGCGCGGCTGACGAAGAACTCCATTTCACCATATTACATACCAATGACCTGCACTCGCACGCCGAGCCTTTTACCGAAAGGGGCCGGACGGTGGGTGGCTTGGCGCGCCTCGGTCATCTAATCCATTCGATCAAAGCCAATACACCCAATACCGTTGTCATAGACGCCGGAGACATATTCCAGGGCACACCTCTATTCACTCATTACCACGGCGAGGTGGAAGTATCTCTCCTCAATCAGATCGGCTACGACATATACACCATCGGCAATCACGAGTTTGACGATGGGGCGGAAAATCTCGGAAAACAGCTGAAAAACGCAAAATTCGACGTTGTCTGCGCCAACATGGATGCCGAAGCGCAGCCGGACCTTAAATCTGTCCTCAAACCGTATGTAATCAAAGAAATCGGCGGCAAGAAAGTCGGTTTTATTGGTGTTATGACTCCCGAATTGGAGCGCCTCTCACTTTCCCTGGGTGGAGTAAAAATCAAGCACCTCAACGATGACTGGCTCATTCCTGTGCGCGAAGTGGTCAAAGAATTGGAAAGCAAAGGCGTCAATCATATCGTCGCCATCACCCATTGCGGCACGGACTTCGACCAGCAAATTTCGCAGGGCATTCCCCAGATTGATGTAATCATCGGCGGACACAGCCATACACGTCTGGATAAAGCCATTTTTGTCGAGCACGATGACAGTTCCAAAACCATTATCGTGCAGACAGGAAGCTATGGAAGAGCGCTCGGCCGCCTGGATGTAACGTTCGAGAAAGACGGCAGACTGGATTGCGCTGAAACCAAATATCGGCTCATCAACATCACCGACAAAATTCAGGAAGATGCGGCCATGAAGGCCTATATCGACAAAAAGGTGGAACCTTTGTTGCCGCTCAGGCACACGATTGTTTCGCAAGCAGAAGATGCCTTTGACAATCGCTGGACTTCATACCCCTGGGACTCAGCACTCGGTGATCTGATCACCGATGCTTTGTGCGATGCCGGCAAGAATTACGGCACCACTATCGCCATCCAAAATCGGGGCGGCATGCGAGGGCGCATTGAAAAAGGGCCGATTTCACTGGAAAAGGTTCAAGAGATTCTGCCCTTCGACAATCGCCTCACTTTTGCCACCATCACCGGCAAAGCGCTGCTTTCGGCGCTGGAACACAGCGTTTCCGGACCTGCAGGTGGGCGCTTCCTTGATGTGCACGGTTTGAAAATCGGCTACGACCCGACGAGAAAACGCGGCGAGCGCCTGGTTTTCGCCCTGGCAGAAAACAAGGATGGCACCTATAGCCCTGTTGACGAAAAAAAAGAATACAAAATCGCCATCAACAATTACACATTCCAATCGGGCGAAGGTTATGACTTCAAAGACGCCAAGAATGTTGTAAACACGCCGGAGCGCATCGGCATTCCATTTCGCCAGTATTTAGAAACACACTCGTCGGTAAAACCACAGACGCCATCAAGGATTGTGCCGATCACTGAAAACATTTTGTCGGCTTTTCGCACAGACAGAGTGATTGCAACAATCAAAAACGTGCCGCCCAATTCAAAAGTTTCTCTTTTCTCCGGCACCGAGCGCGGTATCGCACCAGCTGCAAATATGAACAATATTCCCCTGCCATTGAAAGATCCGAAAATCTACGCATCTTTCACCTCAGACGAAAACGGACAGTATGTATGGCGCGGCAATCTGCACGCTCCCAGCGAGGAAGACTTGAAAGACAAAAGCGATCGCCGCCACATCGTTTGGCTGGCCGCATTAGTTCAACCACCCAAGAGCAGCTCCCTTAAAAAGAGAATCATCAGCTATCCGGTCGAAGTTTTGCCTGCCAAAGGCAGCGATGAAAACAGATCGGACACCTCGACAAAGAAGAAAAAGGTTCACGACATCTATAACCACAGGCAATTGGGCTATCGAGTCAAAGAAACAATCGATGACGATTGCGACTAACGCGCTGCCGGCCCAAGTTTCAAGGCTTGCAAATTTTCCTGCGCTTCTCTGTAGTCCGGCTTCAATTTAATCGCCTGCCTGTACTCAGCTTCGGCCAGATCGCGTTTGCCTAATCGCGAATAGGCGACGCCAAGATTATTGTGGGCAAGAGCGTTTTTCGGATCGAATCTGATTGCAGCCTGATAGTGTCCTACGGCTGTGGCAATCTGTCCTTGCTGCTGGTAATAGATGCCTAAATTGTAGTGTGCATCGGGAAATTCAGGGTCGATCTTGATCGCTTTTTTGTATTCTTCAAAAGCCTTTCTGGTATTGCCCTGTTTGAAGTAAGTAATGCCGAGACTGGTATGCGCCTGCGCATAGCCGAGATTCTTTTGAGCCTCGCTATAGCCGGGATCTATTTTCAGGGCAGTTTGAAATTCGGAAATCGATTCGGGATACTTGCCCAGATCACTGTAGGCAACACCAAGATTATTGTGAGCGTCGACATATTTCGGGTTCATAGTGATCGCAGCTTTGTACTCTTCAACAGCCTTGTCCAGCTGTTTCAGCTTGTAGTAAGAGCGTCCCAGGCAATATCTGGCTTCCGGAATGGACGGGTCGATTTTCACTGCTTTTTGAAACTCGTCCAGCGCCTTTTCATTCTTATCGAGCCGGTCTGCACACAATCCGAGATTGTAATGAATTTCAGCAGAACGCGAATCTAGTTTTACCGCATCATCCAAATAGCGCTCTGCTTCCCTGATATTGTCTTGATCGATAAGGGCGACGCCCAGGTTGAAGCGAGCATCGGCAAGCCGCGCATCGCTGTCGATTGCTTTGTGATACTCAGCAATGGCCAATTCCACTTTGCCCTGACGGTGGTAAATTTTGCCGAGCAGATTGTGGGCTCGAGCGTTTTTGCTGTCGCCGGAAATGATTGTGTCCAGGTAGCTGGCTGACTCACCCATCTTGCGTTCTAGGTAAAGTTTCTCGGCCTTTTGCAGCAAATCCTCTGTTACCGTAGTGTCCTTTTGCGCGAAGGCGCCGGAAGAGAAGGAAAAACTCGAAAGCAAAAGCCCCACAACAAGGGCAACCGATGAAGCCCTTGAGATCGCCGGACTCATTTTTGTTTTGAAGGTGCAGGAAAAGGAAAACAGGGCTTCCAGTAAATTCGTCATCTCAGGCACGGCAAAGCTACAGCTCACAGATTCAGTTTAGGATCAGTTTAGGACATGTTGATAACCGGCGCAAACGGGGGCGTTCAGATAGGAAATCGGCTATGCTGACTGGTTGAAGCTATGTTTGTCCGCAACTTACACTTACCGTTTCACAACCAAACAATGACACACAGAAAGCAAATTGGGCGCGTCAGTCTGTCGGTTCTTTCGGCAGCTCTTGCATTGAGTGTCTCTCTGCTTCTGGGCGGGCAAGTTGGTCTCGCCAAGAAAAAGGCTGACCAGAACGCCCAGCCGGCCCAGCCTGTATACACAAACGACGATCCCGGTTGCCGCGATGCCGTGGCCAAGGCGGCTACTTTGTTTGCCGCCAACAAGAGCCAGGAGGCTGTGGCTCTCTTGCGCCCCTGGTCATCGAAGTGCATGCACAATGCTCAATTGCACCTGCTGATTTCCACAATTCTTCTGCGTCTGGGCAATGCTCAGGCAGAGGCAGAATCGGAAGCGAAGGTCGCTTGCGACATTGCGCCCAATTCCACGGCCGCCCACATGCAACACGCGCTCACCTTGATGGCTATGGAAAAAACTTCATCGGCTAAGGACGAATTCGAGCGCATCACGCAAATCGACCCGACTTCCTATGATGCCTGGTCGACTCTTGGCGAACTCTATGGCCGCCTCAATGAAATGGAAAAAGCAAAAGCGGCGGGCGAAAAGGCAGCCATTCTCGACCCCATGACCAGAAAGGCGAAATTTCGCACTCTGCATAGTTTGCGCACAGCCGGCAAAGCGGATGCCATAAAGAACGAAGTGTCCAGGCTGCTTGCCTCCGACACCGATCCGCCCGAATATTTCGATCAACTGGCCACTGAGGCGCTGGCTGTGGGTGCTTACAGCGAGGCCGTGCAGGCGGCAAGCAAAGCCCTCGATAAGTATCCCAAGTCGACCTCAGCCTTGAAAGTCAGGGCGCTGGGTCTGGTCTTTGCCAATAATCTGGAGGAAGCGCGAACCACCGTAGACAGCATGCTGACAATTTCACCGGACGACATTGATGCTCTGTCAATTAAGTCCATGATTCTCGCCGATCAAGGAAATGCAGACGAGTCGGAATTGTGCCTGAAGAAGGTGGTCGAAAGAAGCGACAAGCGTCCTCTTTTCTTTTTGGCGAAAGGAAAGCTGGCATCGCAAAGGAATGAAATGGAAGAGGCGATAAAGAATTTCGAGCAGGCGCTGGCTGGCGATCAGTCGCTGCTTGTCGTCCATAGCTGCCTGGCCGATGCTTTCATTAAAGCCGGCCGTTTCGAGGATGCTTTGTCGGAGGCGAAAGAATGCCAGAGAGTGCCGGGGCTCAAGGCTTTGAGCGTCGACTATGAAGCCAGAGCCAAAGAAGGTCTCAATCAGAAATAGGACCAGGGCGCCTAAGTTCGATAGAATAGCCAACAAAATGACCGAGTCTGCACATTCATAAACACCCCTAAAGTTTGGGCAGACACAATTACGCAGGTTTGCAAGCATGGTCGCCAGTCAGACAGCTACGATTGTTTCCATAAATCCAGCCACCAAAGAGGTTCTGGGCGAAGTGCCCATTCTTGGTCTGAGCGACGTGCAAGCGGCCGTCCAGAGAAGCTGGACCGCCTTTGATTCCTGGAATGTGCTTGAGTATCACAAACGCGCCAGAAAGATCCTGGAAATCCGGCGCGTCATCGAGCAAAAGCAAGACGAGATTGCCGATCTGGTTTGCCGGGAAGTGGGCAAGCCCAGGGTGGAAAGTTATCTGTCGGAGCTTACCGGACCGCTTGACACCTGCATATGGCTAAGCGAAAACGCAGAGCGTCTGCTCAGGGACCAGATCATTCAGTTGCCCAATCCGCTTTTGACAAGCAAACAAAGTCTTGTCACATTCGAGCCCCTGGGCGTGATTGGTGTGATTGCACCCTGGAATTATCCGTTTTCAATTCCGATGATGACTACGCTCATGGCTGTCATGCTGGGCAATACAGTTGTTTTGAAACCATCTGAAAAGTCGCCCCTTACCGGCATAAAAATCGGCGAGCTGTTCGAGCTGGCCGGTTTTCCCAAAGATGTGGTCAGCGTAGTTACAGGCGATCGCTCGACGGGCGAACACCTGAGCAATTGCCGGCTGTCAAAGCTAATCTTCACTGGTTCGGTGGAAGGCGGCATGAAAGTAATGGCCCAGGCGGCACCGCATTTGACACCCTTGACCCTTGAATTGGGCGGGAAGGACGCTGCCATCGTCCTTCCCGACGCCCCTGTCGATTGGACGGCTCGCGGTCTTGTCTGGGGCGCTTTCACGAATGCCGGACAAGCTTGCGCGTCCATCGAAAGGCTTTATCTGATCAAAGGCAAGAAGACAGATGCCTTGATCGAACGGATTCTTCATCATACAAAAGCACTTAAAGTCGGCAATCCCAGCGACATGAGCGTGGATGTCGGTCCACTTGTGGACGAGATTCAATTGGAAAAGGTAATTTCGCACGTCGACGAAGCGCGTGCGCTGGGCGCCAATGTGCTGACGGGCGGCAATCGCAGAGACGAACTGGGCGGTTTTTTCTACGAGCCGACAATTTTGACCGGCGTCAATCACAAAATGGCGATCATGCAGAAAGAGAGTTTCGGCCCGGTATTGCCTATCATGGTGGTGGACAGCGAAGACGAAGCAGTCGAGCTTGCCAATGATAGTGAATTTGGGTTGACCGCCTCTGTCTGGGGCAAAAACCTGGCCCGTGCTGAAGGCATCGCCCGCGATCTCAATGTCGGCACTGTGCTACTCAACGACTGCCTTTTCTCACACGCGGCACCGCAACTGCCGTGGGGCGGCTTGAAAAAGAGCGGCTTCGGCAGGAGCCATTCGCAATTCGGATTGCAAGACCTGTGTAATATCAAACACATCAATATTGATTCTCCTTCCGGCTCAGAACGAATCTGGTGGTATCCATACGGCGAGCCACGAGTGAAAGTTGCCAAAGGCGGCATCGGACTTTTGCACGGAACATTTCCTCTGGGAAAAACCAAAGGACTGTTCACTCTATTAGGCAATATGTTCCGCAAAGCAAAATGAAGCGACACGCATTCCGGGTTGTCTTTGCTGTTTTACCTATAGTTTTGCTTTGCGCGGCGCCAATCTATGCTGCTCCATCCGGCACCGCTTACAATACCAGTCTGAAGTCTGCCAATCCTCAGGTGCTGGCCGCGCAGCAATTGTCTAAAGCCGGCAAGACAAAAGAAGCAATAGCATTGTTGAGCAATTCAATTCAACAAAACTCGCTTAGTGCAGACCTTTACACTATGAGGGCAGAACTGCGCGATCAAGAGAGAAACTTTGAAGGTGCCGTTGGCGATCTCAATCAATCGATCACGCTCAACCCGCACAATGACGATCTGTTCGTCAGACGCGCTCGCATTTTTTTGAAGGTTTCTCAGCTGGAGGGCGCTCAGTCAGACATCAATTATGCTCTCAAACTAAATCCCAAAAACTATATGGCCGTTGCCCTGCAAGGAGCGTTGTACTCAAAATTGGGACGCCTGGATAGCGCCCTTAGAGAATTGAACAATGCCATTGCCAATGACAAAACCATCGCTATGGCTTATTTATCTCGCGGCGGCGTCGAATACAAAAAAAAGGAATTGAAAAAAGCAATTGCCGATTTTACAACGGCAATCAATATGGACCCCGAGCACTCTCATGGTTATCAGAGCCGTGGATGCGCTTACGGCGAGATCGGTGACTACAAAAAAGCGCTGGATGATTTCGACCGGGCTGTCAAAATTCCAGTTGTCGGCCCGCAAGTTTATTTCAACAGGGGCCGAGTCTACCGGCTGACAAAACAGTTCAACAATGCACTTAAGGATTTCAACGAATCCATACGTCTGGGAATGTTTGAGAAAGATCCAGCTGTTCCAATCTTTCTCGAGCGTGCCCAGGTCTATCTGGCTCTTGGACGATCGCACCAGGCGCTTATAGACCTCAATCATGCCATCAAGAACAATGCCACAGACGCACGTGCATATCTGCTCAGGGCTCAAGCGCACAAGCAATTGGGCAGCGTGCAAGCTGAATTGCGAGACATCGCCAGGGCAGAAGAATTGGGTGCCACAGTGCGCGGGCTGACGTCGACTCAAGGAAAGATGGAAAACCAGGAATAAAATAGATATGGAAAAGACTAAGCTTTGCTGCTTAAGTTTGCGGACTTTGCGGCAATCTGAGCGATAAGTTCGGCCGCCTTTTCACACTCTTCCAGGGTATTGAAACGTCCGGCCGAGATTCTCAGTGAACCTCTGGCTTCCAGATCGGGCAATCGCAAAGCGCGCAGCACAGAGGACGGCTCGATAATGCCTTTGTGGCAAGCAGAGCCGCTGGAGACACTTATTCCTTTAAGGTCGCACTTCATCACCAGTGCCTCTCCTTCTGCACCGGAGATGGCAATACTGACGTGACCGGGTAATCGTTTTTCAAGATCGGCCGGTCCGGTCACGCGCAATCCGGCAATCGGTAAGAGCCTATCCAGAAGTATTTTTTGCATGGCCCGCAAATTCTTGCTTGTTTCGGCGCATTCGATTGCCGCCAGTTCGGCGGCTTTACCAATGGCAACCAGGTTGGGAACTGATTCAGTGCCGGGCAAAATGCCCATCTCCTGACCACCACCAAAAGCAGTCGGCATCACGTTTTCACCTTGCTTCAAATAGAGTATGCCGATGCCTTTGGGCGCATAGAATTTGTGCCCGGAAAGTGAAAGCGCTGAAATCGCATGCTTGCTCACATCAATCGGCAATTTGCCGGGCACCTGCACGGCATCAGTGTGGAAGAAGATTTCACGAGCAAGGGCAATTTCGGCAACTCTCTCAATCGGTTGCAACGAGCCGATTTCATTGTTTGCCCACATGATTGAAATTATGGAGGTATCCTGGCAAATGGCATCTTCAAGGCGACTGAGATCGATGATGCCGTCCTTATCAACCGGCAGATAAGTAACGCGCCAGCCTTTTGATTCCAGATGCTGGCAAGGTCCGGTCACGGAAGGATGCTCGATAGCTGTGGTGATCAGGTGGCGACCGCCGTCATTGGCTTCAATAAAACGAGCCCGGCCCAGGATGGAAACATTGTTGGCGTAAGTGCCGCATGGACTAAAATAAACTTCAGACGGTGAACAATTGAGCAGTCCGGCCACGCGCTCTCGTGCCAGCTTTACACCGGCGGCAGCCTTGATTCCATGCGAGTGAATGGAAGACGGATTGCCGAAATTGCTCTCCAGAAACGGCAGCATTTCGTCGATTACTTCCCGGCGCACCGGCGTTGTTGCGCTATTGTCCAGATAAATTGACATGGCTGCAATTATACATATAAGTGGCAAGGGACCATGTAGAATTCATTGTTTAGTCGCCCCAGGGAAGAAAGCCGGGAGGCAATGACAAGCGCGGCTCAGACCAGATCGAATATGGCGCTTCGGCTTATACTTCTCACGGCCGCGCTTCTGGCCGGCTTTTTGACTTCTGTGTGCATCGGCGATGTTTTTATCGCTCCCAGGCAAGCGCTGGAGCTGATTATGGGAGGCACGGCCGATATTCAAACGCCGGGACTGGCCGACATTCTTACTCAGATTCGCCTGCCTCGCACCCTGATTGCCACTACAGTCGGTGCAGCACTGGCGGTATCCGGATATATTTTGCAGGCACTCTCGAGAAATCCTCTGGCCGATCCTTATCTGACCGGAGTCTCAAGTGGATCCGGTCTGGCAGTGGCAACCTCGATTATACTGGGGCTTGATTTTGCCTTTATGCCCGCCTCTGCTTTTGCCGGCGGACTATTGGCGGCGCTTTTGGTTGCCCAAATGGCCAGGCGGGCAGGCGGTCTCTCGGTGACCCGCTTGATATTGGCAGGCGTTGCCATCTCCGCCGTATGCGGTTCTTTGATCACGCTGATTATCACACAATCCGGTGGTGCTCCGCAGGCCCAGGGCATCATTTTCTGGTTGGCAGGTGGAATTGCCGGGCGCGGCTGGAGCGATTTGAGCACGCTGGCGATTTACACCGTAGGCGGTATCATTGCCACGCTTTTATTGAGCAAACAAATAAGAGTGCTCACACTTGGAGACGAGACCGCACAGGCCCTGGGAGTAGACGTTTCCAGACTGCAGTGGATACTTCTGGCCTGCGCGGTGTTGATGTGTGGAGCGGCGGTTTCGGCCTCAGGGCTGGTAGCGTTTGTCGGGCTGATTGCCCCCAATCTTGCCCGCATGCTTTTTGTCAGAGACGAGCGCCTGGAAATCATTGCCTCGGCGCTCATTGGTGCGGTGCTCGTCACCCTGTCGGATCTGGCCGCTCGCACTCTTGGTCAGGGTCAGGAATTACCACTGGGAACGCTTCTTTCGCTTGTGGGCGGACCGTTCTTTCTCTACCTTATATCGACAAGCAAAGGGCAGGAGGTGTAAATGGCGGAAGAATACATTCTCCAACTGGACGAAGTGTCTGCCGGATTTTCTGCCCAAGCCGTCGTCCAGGATGTCTCCTTGAAAGTGAAACGCGGCACCATAGCGGCGATTGCCGGAGGAAACGGAGCCGGAAAATCGACATTGTTGAAGACAATCGCACGACTTCTGCCTACAGTAAAAGGAAAAGTGTTTGTCGAAGGCCATGACATCAATACTCTGGCTTTGCCTCTCCTGGCAAAAAAAATCGCCTATGTGCCGCAAGACATCTCAAATTCGCGCGACCTTACTGTCGAAGATATGGTTGCCCTGGGGCGAAATCCGCACCAAAAATGGTGGCAATGGCGCAGCGACCAAAACGACAAGAGGGCGATCGAAGAGTCAATTAAAGCAGCGGAGCTGGAAGAACTGCGCGGAAAATCGATCACTGAGATTTCAGGCGGAGAAAGACAGAGGGCGGCAATCGCCATGTCACTGGCGCAAGAACCGGAAATTCTTTTGCTGGATGAACCGACCGCCCATCTCGACTTCAAACATCAAAAGAGTCTGCTCAAACTCTTGCTTCAACTCAAGGCTCAAGGCATGACCATCATCACATGCCTGCACGATTTGAACTTCATATCGCAAGTCGCCGATCAAGTCTTATGCCTGAAGAAGTCCAGCCGGCAGCCTTCCATACAGCTTTTTGCCGGCCCGCCCCGCCAGGTTCTCACTAGAGAAAACCTTAAGCAAGCGTTCGACACTGATCTCAGAATCATTCAAGATTCAGCAGCTGCCGACTCGGACGTCATATTTTTTGGACTTTAGGTCGTGTAGCGCTGTTGACGGCGCATCTGATTGTAAGCGTCGTGCTGGGCGCGTTGCTGAGACAAGAGGTCCTGGCGCTGCTGGTTGTAAGCCATATGCGAGTATGAATCACCGTTATTATTGTTGCGATAATAGGGTTGAACATTTGCATAGGACTGATAGTGAGGCACTGAGCGTTTGGCAATGTCATAAGCCAAATAGCTTTGAGCAAACGGCATCACATCGTCGAGAACTTGCTCAACTCCGCTTCTCGGTCCGTCCCATTGCGAATATGAAGGGGTCGAATTATAGAAGCTCAGACCATCCGACCCACCGTGAGAGTAGCTGGTGGAATTCGGATCGAAGATTTGCGGGCTGTAGCGATCCCAACGATTATTTCCATTGATGGCCTGGGCCATCAACATTTGATCCATTGGATTCATGCGGCCATCGTATCTGTCGCCGTAGCGGTCATGGCCTGGGTCCCAGCGGCTCTGGTCGTGGTTGGCGCTGCGACGAGCAATGTCGAAAGTCATTCCCATCCGGAGCGCGTTTTGCACCATGCGCAGGACCTGATCGTCGTTCCCCTGTCCGAAACAGTCATTATTCATCCAGGGACGATCACGATCGCGTCCATAAGTAGGCCCGCTTTGAAAATAGGACAAACCGTCACGTCCACCGTGAGCATAACTGGTGTACTGCCCATTGCGGTCAAATGTGTTCGGTGAGAAACGGCGGTCGTAGTAAGGGTCTTCACCCATCGAAGAGCGGATCATTCTGTCCTGGTTCTGGCCATCGCGAATCAGCGCCTGGCGCCTCATATCGGATGGGCGCATCTGCTGCATGTTGTCGCCGTCCCAGTTGTCGTAACGGCCGGACGTCATGTCCTTAAGTTTCAAATACTGCTGATATTGCCAATCGTTAGCGCCGGCGCCACCGCGGCCGCCGCCATCGACGATCATGTTAATAGTGCCATAGTTGATAATCGGGCAACCCTGCCCATCTCTTTGCCAGTCAAAATTGACGGTCTTACCTTGCGGGATTACCTGATAAGCATCGCGACGCACGTCGCTGAAATCAGGCTGGCCGCCATTGAACCCGGACTGATATAAGTCAGGCTGTCCATCGCCCTGGTTGTGGCCTACATCTTGTTGATTTGGTCTGTTGAAACCTGGCTGATAGAAATCAGGTTCTCTCGGACCACCGCCCGTACTCATTCTATGTGACCTCGCAAAGGGGATAGGTCTATGTATAGTCGTGCTGGCATATATACATAACTCAACCGGGATTGGACAGTCAATGGGAATATTCCCACGGCACGCCGGAAACGCCGCACCAGACGGGGTTTTAATTTAACGCACCTACATATAGGTTATGCCCGAGCGAGGCCTTTTTAAACGCCAAAATAGGCACAGAGTCTGGGCGCAAAGACGATTGTTCCGACCGCCAGTGCCGCCAGGGCAGCGACCAGAACAGCCGCGGCGGCGGTGTCTTTGGCTTTACGGGCAGCCGGATGGTAATGCCCTCCGGAGGTGAGGTCCACAACATGCTCGATGGCAGTATTTAAAAGCTCGGCTCCAATCACCAGGCCAATTGAAAGAGTCAGGGCCAGCCAGCTGATCACATCTACATGTAGAAAAATTCCCAGAAAAACGACTACAGCCGACAGCACAAAATGAATGCGCAGATTGCGCTGTTCTTTCAGTCCTTGAAGGATGCCGGCAAAGGCGTGATAGAAGGATTCAATCATACTGCTCGTGCGGCCGGTCTTGCGCTGCCAGCTAGCCGGGACAGCGGGGACAGCAAAAAGCTTGCTGGTCGCCCTTTCTTTGGTAATGGACGTCGGCTGGTTTTGAGGGCCGGACGGGCTGGCTTTCGATGCGCTTGCTGTGGTCACTTTGGAATTCCTCTCTCATTGTGCAAGATATCACGTTGAATAAGAGGAAAGATTGTCTGTCTCTTACTTGTATTTACTTAGTACGGCTAATCCCCAGAGATTCAAGCACAGCGTGTTGTCTGGCAAACATTTCCTTTTCTTCTTTTTTCGTTTCATGATCAAAGCCCAGCACATGCAGGGCGCCGTGCACGAAAAGAAAGCACAATTCACGCTCCAGGCTGTGCCCGTACTCATCCGCTTGCTCTTCGGCTCTTTCAACCGAAACAATTACGTCGCCCAACTCCCAGGGCTCTCCAGCCGGAGGCTCATCGGCTTCAGTAGGAAATGAGAGCACGTCGGTCGGTGCATCCTTTTGCCGCCACTGACGGTTCAATTCTTGAATTTCTGTGTTGTCCACAAAAACTACATTGAATACACCTCGGCGAGCAATCTTTTTCAACCACTGCTTTTGCAAATGCGGCGGTGGTTTGTCTTGAAGATTGCGAATTATTGCAAGGGCAAGCTGATCGAACTTGCCTTTCCACTCTCTTTTTTTGAGCTTGACGCCCTTTTGATTATTGGAAAAATCGACGGAAACCGGCACTTATAGCCCCTTATTTAAATTTTGAGTGAGCCAATGCGAATGCTTTACGACCTTTCGTCTGAAACAGGCGCCAGCTCTGATTGTCCATGCCCGGATTGCTTGAAAATGCCCAATATGCTAACATAGCGGCTTGCAAGGGAATCAATTGAGACGTAGGCACAAAGCAATAGCCTACGCCCTCTTTGTTTTTCGGCGGTGTCTCTGGCTTGAGTTTGCTCGAGTCGGTAAGCACAGCCGATTTGATGTAAAAGTCTGCGGGCGTTTTTCAGTAAGCTTTTTCAATAGATGAATAGAAGAAAACCTGAAGAGCTGATTTTAGAGGTGACTGCGCTCGCCGAAAAAATCGCCGCCCCGCTTGGCTTTCAAGTCGTCGATGTGCGGCTGACGCAACAGGGACGCCGCAAAAGTCTGGAAGTGACGATTTTCTCACATACAAAACCGGTCGGATAGACCGATAGTGAAACGTTGAGCCGGCAGATCGGA
>CAZHEZ010000067.1:0-33426 GCA_964531315.1 uncultured Candidatus Obscuribacterales bacterium
TTTTGCGCAAGACAAGAAAGTCTCCATTGGTGAAATCCAATTTCAAATCTTCGTTTTGATTCATGGCAAACGACATAACTTGTGTGTGCAAAAGCCGGAAGATAGACGGATCTTTCAACACCGTTCCCGGGCTCCAGATCTGGAAAGGTTGTGCGCCCATGGCGGCATACTCGACCGGACAATGAACAGAAATAAAATCGGCATTAAGGGTAAACACGAGTTCGTCTCGACCAAAAGCAATTTGAAATAGCTCTTGCCCCCTGAGAAAACCAAGATCCGCTGCAACACTTTCGCTCATATGCGTTTTATATCCTGCCTGTCAGTGCCTGTCTGAATGATGCTGCTCCATACTAACGTATTCCTGGCTCATCATTTCATAAGCCTGGTAGCGGACTTTTTCCAGATCGAGGGCCCGGTTGTAGATGGCCAGGGCGGTTTTTGCCAGGGGAATATTTGTGCCGCAGTCAGGCCCGATCAATTCCTGCATCTCGTCAAGCGATTTATTGATTGCTCTTACATCGATCTGCCATGTTTTCCAGAGCGGATTGATCTTTGCCTCTATATTTGGTGGCACCTTGCGGCCGTTGGTATCGACATCGTTTATATCGTCCGTCAAAAGCTGAATAATCGGCTCCAGTGTATTCATGTAAAAGATCAGCCAATCCTTTCTTGGCGCCATATAGCTCTTTTTCTCGTCCAGCATGGCAGCTGTGATTACAGTTGGTGAAACGTGCAGAGGTATATCACCTGGCTTCACCACTACTCTGGTGGCCTCCAGGAATAAATTGATCGCTTGTTGTTTGACTTGTCCTATGGAAAGACGTGTGTCTCTTAAGTCAGAGAGCATTTCTTCCGGTTTGAGCTGCTGCTGATCGTCGACGGTTCTGCGCCTTAGAATCATCTGATGCTCAGTCGAATGCCTGGCTGATTTGGCAGCGCTTTCTAATTCGTCCGCTCGGGCATCAGGCTCAAGGGCGCCCAGCAAAACGATTGTGGAAAGCAAGGTTGTGACCTGTCTTGTATTCATGGAAAAGGCGTCCTCAATTGGTCATATGAGATTGAAACTACAACGCAAAAAGCTCTTCACCCAGCCCCTTGTTGGTTTCCAAATTCTGGAAAAGCACCACTGCGTGAGGCACTCCGTTTAGAAAAGTGTGCCAGCCCAGAGGTGTTTTGGTGTTGTTGCTGATGTACAACACTTCCAAAATCGGGCTGTCAGCTGAGGGGCCTGAGTGCAGGACAATGATGCTGACTTGCTCAGGAAATGCTTTGACGCTGGCGGCCGTAGTCATGGTGGCACTGGCGCCATTGGTCAAGTTGCTGGCCAGCACATCATAAAGAGAACCGAAATCAGCATTGGCCAGGCTGTATCCGGTCGGCAATTGCAGAGTGCGCGAGTCTTCTTTCAAAGTGATTTTCATAAAACTAAGCGCGCCGCCACCGCAGCCCTTAATCGTTCCAGTCGGCTCTCTGACTACGATTGAACCATTGCGATAGTCTTTCGACCTGATAATTGCCTTGAAAAGCCCGCGATATTTGTACGAATAATCGGCGCCACCGTAGTCCTTCCAGATATTGCCTTTGCGCGTGTAAAGCTGGCAGTAGACCTTGTAGTCGTGCAACTTGGATGCTTGCGCCTTCAAAGAGTTCACATATGCAGGAGTGACAGCGGTTTTGGCCAGGCTGCGCAGAGCGTCCGCATCAGGCAGGCTCGCATCCGGGTCCATTTCCAGAGAGGCATTGGCAGCCGGGCAAAGAAAGATGAGCAACGAAATCAGCGCCGAAGAAAGAATATATTTCGATCGAAAATCCATAATCCATTCCTTTTCGACTCACGAACACGCGCTACTTACGGCGAGTGCTTAGTTCTAGCATATTTTGGCGTCACTACTACCCTCGAGCGCCCCGCTTCTTACTCTTTGAAAGGACGAGTTTTTCCAGATCATTGCAATTGCACTTGTGGTGAGGGTCAAAGCTCATTGAAGTGCGAAACGCCTTGACGGCCTCAGGCACTTTGCCTTCACCCATAAGGTAGTAGCCAAGATAACGGTAGCCTTCAATTGTGCGAGGATTCAAGCGAATCGATCTGTTGATATGTTTGAGCGCTTTTTCCTTTTCGCCTAACTGCAAATAAGACCAGCCTAGATTTGCTTCTGCATAGGCGTCCGGTTTGGCTTCGGCAAGTTTAATCCAAATCTCTGCCGCTTCTTTGAATTGACGGCGCGTCGTGTAAAGCTTGGCTGTCTCTAAGAAGGCGCTGTTTTCTTTCTCACGCTCTTTGGCATTAGATGGACTGGTCGCCGCAGCCGTTTGACCTGGTCGAGAAACCGACTGATTGCCGGTCGCGGCCGAACCTTTGCTGGTTGCGGCCGGACCTTTGCCGGTCGCGGCCGGACCTTTGCTGGCAAAAACATGCTCGCCAGCCATAACCTGTCGGCATGGACAAAGAAAAAATAGGACTGCTAAAAGCGCAGATTTGCAACAGAGGGAAATTGGTGTGAACTTTCTTTTTAAGAACAAAGCGCGATCACTTGAGGGCGCCGGTGTAATCCACAGCAATACCTGGATGAGTGCTGTGGCGGCCTTGAATGGACTGGCGCAAAAAGCCCAGGGCCCAATCATGCAGCTGATTCCAGCCGACCACTCTGCGCATGGAATTCATGCGCCGCCTTTTCTCTTCGACTTCTAAGGACAATGCCTGCGCGATCGCATTGGCAACACTATCAGGGTCTTCCGGATCAACCAGAAGGGCACCCTGCGAAAGTTCCGCCGAGGAGCCGGTTTGCTTGCTCAAAATTAGCGAGCCCTGCTCATCAAGCCTGCAGGCAACATATTCTTTGGCAATCAAATTCAAGCCATCTTTGATCGAATTGACCAGCAGTACATCGGCAGCCTGATACCAGGCGGCTAGTTCGTTTTGATCGAGATACTCGTTGACTGTGATGATCGGCTGCCAGCCATTCGATTGGAAGCGCTGATTGATTCTGGCAATCTCCGCCAGGACCTGGGTTTCATAGTCACTGACAGGAAGACCTGGCGTTTTGGCGGAGTGGCAGACCTGCACATAATGGAAGCGGCGCAGCCAAGTGTCGTGCGTTTCCAGAAAGCGCTCGATGCCGGCCAGTTTTTCCAGCACTCCTTTGGTGTAGTCGATGCGGTCCACACCGAGAAGCACTTGATTGGCAAGCCTGTATTTCACAGCCATTGCTTCAGATTTGGGCTTACTGGTACGGGCCAACTTTTGCCACAATGAAAAATCCAGCCCCAGAGGCATGACGACGACACGCGTGTGCGAGCGGCGGCGGCGCACCTCCATCTTGAGCACATCAACTTGTGCATTGGGGAAGAGTTCCTTGACTGTGTTCAAGAAATTCGTAGCGTATTCAGTGGTGTGAAAACCAATCAGTTTGTTGCATAAAAGTGCATCGACAAGCTCTTTTCCAATTGGCGAGTTGATAATCACTTCCGGCTCGGGCCACGGCACATGCCAGAACTGGCAGATAATCAACCCGGCTTGCATAGACATAAGCGGCGCGGCCAGCGGTACTTGAAAGTCATGCAGCCAGCACAGGGTGGGAAAACTTTGCGCGGAAACGCTGAGCGAATCGGAGGCGACAATTTCATTGACCTGGCGAAAAGCTTTCCAATTCTCAGGGCAGAATTTTGCCTTTTCGGTGAGTCCATGAAGCAAGGGCCACAGATATTCAAGGGCAGCTTTCTTGTGCCGTTCGGCTAAGAGGGTTGGAACTTTTGGCGAATAGAATGAAAAACCCTCAGGTGGCTCGTCCTGCGTGGGCAGTGATTGCCCTTCGATGGCAAACCAGTGCACTTTAGTGCCAAGACGCTTTACTACGGGCTCCAGGCTTTTGGACACTCCGCCTGATTGCCCGGGACCATAATAGGAAATCACCTTCAGGGTCGGTAAAAACAGCTCCAGTTCTTGAAAGTCTTCTCGTGAGAGAGGGGTCAAAAGGGGTGGCGACTGGAGCGAAGAAGGCATTCTTGTCAGGTACTCCGATAGAGAGGACGTCAAAAGCCGAGGCTAACCTCAGTCGACGGCGGTGCAGGGATATGACTCAATTTTGAAAAACAAGGCCGTTTCCGCCTTTCAGTTACTTTCTTGATCTTTAATCGCAATTTTTTCGGGTCGTCTTTGCACCCGACCATTCTAAAGCCGAAAGAGAGAGGCTTTGAATTGCGATAGTTTGTGTTTCCGTCAACGCCGGCAGAAATCTCGGCAGGCCGAGTCCGCCCAATATCCAAGCCAGGAATCTCCATGCGGCTGAAACTTAGCTAAGACCGGTGTCCGCTGCCTTTCAGTTTGCTGTTACTTGCAGTTGCCGCAGGTCCCAAAACGCAAATTCCAGATACATATAAGGTAAGGTATATGCCTTGGGTAATCAAGTTGATCTTTGTTCAATTAATCCCGGCTTAACACACTTTAACGAAGCGGCTGGTGGTACCGCCAGTGGTGACAATAGCGTTTGTGCTTTTCAGCTTAGTCCAGAAGTCCAGGCAGATTGACTATTTCGATTCTTTTGCCTTTCAAATCAACGGTCGGGACAATAGCGCGAACGAAGGGAATCAGCACCGTATCTGCCTTTGCTGGATCTGTGCAGCGCATCTCCAGAAATTCTCCGCTTTCGCCGACGATATCACAGACGGTGCCGAGCTTTTCGCCGTCGGTGGAGAATATGTCAAGACCAAGCAAATCGCGCATCCAAAACTCATCTTCGTCCAGTTCGCGAATTTGTTTGCGTTCGGTTGTAATCAAAGCTCCCAGAAGTTTTTCAGCTTGAGTGCGATCGGACACGTCTTCCAGTTTCACAAGCATATGCCGTTTTTCATATTTCATGCTGTCAACGCGATGATTGGTCGCCGCACCATGGGCGGTGCGAACCGTGACGCTTTTGACGGCGCTCAAAAGGTCGGGATTATTGGTCTCCAGGCGCACCTTCAATACACCTTTAAGTCCGAGCGCGCCAATCACCCTTCCCACTTCAAAGTCGGCATTGGGCGCTGTTTTCTCTCTGTCCGTCATTACTTGTTCTTCTTTGCACCGGCAGCTTGTGTCTTGATGGTCGCCTGGTTCTCGGACTTCCATCTTTTGAAAAGCTGATTGTCGAAATCAAATTGATCGAGAACACGCCCGACTACAAAATCAATCTGATCCTGCACGCTTTCAGGCTTGTGGTAAAAACCAGGCGAGGCGCAGGAAACAATGGCGCCCGCTTCAGACAAAGCCAGCATGTTTTTCAGTTGAATGTGACCGAAAGGCATCTCTCTGACTACAATCATCAAGGGTCGTCTTTCTTTGAGACAGACGGCAGCGGCCCTGTGGATCAGATTTTCAGTCAATCCGGAGGCCAGCGCGCCCAGAGTTCCCAGTGAACACGGCAAAACCACCATGCCTCTGGTTTTGTAAGAGCCGCTTGCCACTGTCGCTCCGTAATTGCTCAAAGAGTGAAGAGTAAGCGGTGCAGAAGCCGACAAATCCAGGTGTTTGAGTAATTCTTCTTGCAAATTCTCGCCGAAGACCAGATTGTTTTCTTCTTTCATGACCATAAGCGCTGCTTTCGAAATCAAAAGCTCGATGGGCTGGCCTTTTGAAAGCAAGAACTGGACCAGGCGCAATCCATAAACTGAGCCGGAAGCGCCTGTGATGGCAACGACAAACGGCAAGCGTCCGGCGCTCTTTTCCTGTCCATCACCGTTCAAGTTCATGTCAGCTGTCTCAAATACTAGAAATCATTGCCCGGCGCTTTCTGACCGTCAGAGCCTCCGCCGGATGGCATTGTAGCAGGAGGCTGAGGGTTGGCTGCACCGCCTGGCTGATTTTGCCCACCCTGCTGACCTTGAAACATCTGGTTGCCGGGAATGAAAGAACCTTTTTGAGGCACATCAGGAATCAGAGGTTGCTGCGGTTCGACCGCCTCACCGTCTTCTTCCTGTGCACTTTGTTTGGAGCCGCGTTTGGCAAATCGCCTGCCGCCATTGCGGTCGATGCGATCCGGATCGTCCATAGGCGCATCCAATACATTCGTACTGCCCGCTGCAGGCGCAATGCCCATCTTAAAAGGAGCGTCAACTCTAATTGACAAAGGTGAGCCGGCCAGAATATAGAGATTGAAATTGCGTTTGATCAATGAGCGTATGTGCGAAACTCCTGAATTCTGCGAGCCCGCCTGCCCATCGCCGTAAATAGCATCACGCATGATGTCTTGCGGCTTCACTAATTTGGGTGGCTGCCCCGGTCTGGCCCGAAATCGTTCGGTGGCGCCCGGAGCGACCGCTTCAAAGGAAGCCTGGCTGCCTACATATGCCACTCCATGACCGAGATGCGTATTGGGACGCTCCGAGCCCTTGCCCCGCCGCCCGCCGCCTGACTGGGCCTGGGTTTCGCCTGTCAAAGAGGCGACCATGGGATAGGTAACTCCATCCGGCGTGCGCAGCCCGGATAGCTGCACGCGCAATTGTCCGGTCGGCTTGGGAAAACCCTTTGTGTGAGGCAAACGAGCCGAGGGGATGCATTCGACAACTTCACCAATGACTGCCGAACCGGCCGGAATCAAAACGTCTGTACCATTGGCCAAAACAGGCGAGGAGACCTCTACTTCAAACTTCTCTCCTTGCTTGCTGACAGCCGATCCGATTGTGTGATCGATGCGCCCTTCAAAGTCAATGCCGATTGGAATAATCACGGTTTTGCCATGCATCGTCTGGGCGCCTCGGTAAAGACTGTCTGCGCTCTGGGTGTGCTGCCCAAAAGCTGGACAAATAATTGAAAGGGGGGAAACCAATAAAAGGACACTCAGTAATACAGGTTTTGTCTTCATCTCTAAAGCCCTCGATTAGGCATTGTAGATCAATATAGATCAAGCTAGATCAATTGAGTCCAGTCAGGACCAGCGCGCTTATCTTTAACCAGTCAGCTCTACTCTGTGGCATCATCAGGCAAGCCGCTTCCGCCACCATTATTGCCGCTGTTTTTACCGGCTCCCGCAACGTTTGTCTGAGCGCCGTCTTGCCCGGAAGCTGCCGCTTTGGCTCTGCGCATCCTGTCAATCGCCTGTCTGGCCATCATCATGTTGAGCAGGTAAGCAGCCGCCAGTGCCACTACAATCAGTATCACCATGCGACCGATGCCGGCCACATAAGCAAAAATTGCCGGCAGCATAATACCGGCGGCGGCCAAAATGATCAGGGCACCCCCAATCTGGACCAGCCGGTTGTTGCCTTTTTCTTCGCTCAATATTGCTCTTCCGCTTTCAGATACTGGGCGAATCGGTCAATTACCTGGGGAGCAATCAGCCGGGCGCCCGCCCACCAGGCGGCCCCTATGAAAACGGGAACGACCAGAACGCGCACCAGGGGTGGTAAGAACCAGTAGAAGAAACTGGACATCACGCAGGCTGCGCCTACGGCAATCGTTATTGAAAAACGTTCGATGTAGCGCTCTTGCTCGGCGCGAGTCAATTGCTGGAATGTTCTGCCCAGAAGATTCAGGTAATTGCGCCAGATCTTCTGAAGACCGCCAGTGGAGTCTTTCCAAGCTTGAGTGTCCTGGATGCTGCGCGGCTTGCTGCCATCCATCGGACGGCGCGATGAGGGTCTTTCAGCAGGCGGATAATTTTCGTCGCCGCCGCCTCCCTCAAAATTTCCTCTGCCGCCTTTGAACTGTTTCACGCTCATCTCCTACTCCTTGCTACTCCTTAATATACCTTTCAACTGGTGAATGGGATGCAGTCAGGCAAGATTTTTAGTGTCCTTTATCCTCTTGCCCAAAAGTCAGCTATTTTCCCTTCTGTTTTTTTCCGCTTTTAACGCCCTGTTTCTTCAAACGGGCTAGATTGGCCTCTACTTCCTTTCTTAAAGGATTGGCATCGTCGGCAGATTCTAAAAAGGCCGTCGCATAATCGATTGCTTTATCGGAATCTTCGCGCTCAGTCTTGGTGAAAAGCGAAAAAAGTCCGTAATAGGCGCCAGGGTATTGGGGGTCATGGATCAGTGCTTGATTGTAATGATCGATTGCCACCTCCGGAATTTTCCAGGTGGCATCGCCCAATTTAGTCTGCCTGGCTGCTTCATTGCGCTGGGTCTGAATCTTGCTTATGCCTTGCTCGGCCCGACTGGTCACTTCGGTAATTTCTTTGGCATATGTATAGGCGGTTTCGGCAGAACGCAAATCGCCGTCGTTCAAGGCCAGCTCACCAATTGTAAGCAGGTCATAGGCGTCGTCTCTATGCTGATTGATCACGTTGGAAAAGATTTCGCGTCCTTCCCTGAATCTTCTTTGTGTGAGCGCCTTTTCTGCTTCATTGAGCTGGATGCTCTCTTGCAAGCTCTTGGCGCCCGGTTTGATTACCTGTGCTTTGACTGATTGTTCGGTAACAATATTCTGCAATTGGTCCATCAATTGCTGGAAGCCGGGCGGATACTGACCTTCCCGGCGCGCCTTGCGGTGGTAAACCCGAGCCAGTCCCAACATCGCTTTTGGATCATCGGGCTGAGCCGCCAGGATTGTTCTGTACTCCGTTTCCGCCACGTCGGTTTTGTCCTGCCGCAAAGCCAGCTCAGCCAGCGAGTTGCGCAATTGCATGTCGTTGGGAAGAATTTCCAGGGCATTGTGCATTTCAGCGATAGCGAACTCACCGTCACCCCGCAAAGCATAATATTCAGCCATATGCTGATAGGGATCCGGGATGTGCGGATCGAGGCGGTTAGCCTCTTTCCAGGAGGCAAGTGCGGCCGGTCCATCCCCCTGCCGTCTGTAAATGTCGCCTTCGATTAAACTCCATTCGGCACTGCGCTCTGCTTTGGGCACATTGCGCAATTGACTGAAAGCCTCTTCGTTCTTGCCTTGGCCGAGCAGGACGCGGGCTTTCTCCAGGTAGGCAGGATAGTATTTCTTATCCTCAGAAAGTGCATCAGCAACTATTTGTTCTGCATCTTTGTCCCTGGGATCCAGCCGCAAAAGCGCATGGGCCCACAATGTCAGATTGGTGGCATTTTTATTCATCTCGGCGCTTCTTTTAAGCGGCTCGATGGCACCTTCGGCATCATCTTGTGCCAGTTTTACCAATCCCAAAGTCGAATAGGCAATCACTGTCTCAGGATTGGCTTTAATAGCTCGTTTGCATAAAGCTTCCGATGCCTCGAGATACATATCGCGTTTGGCAGGCGATGCCACCTGGCGCGAATGCACATAAGAAACAAAGCCGGCCGCTGCCATCAAATTGGTATTGTCAGAGAATTTTTCTTTGGCTTGCTTGAGAAGTTTTTCCGCTTCGATGATTTTGGCCGGCCAGCTCTGCTTTGCTAAAGCCACAGCCAGACCGGCATGAGCATCACCGCTTTCATCCGACTTGGTAAGATTTCTGTACGCCTCTTCCGCTTGCTCCAGCTTCCCTTCCAGAAGCAGCTGATCGGCGTCGGCAATGGACGTTGCGGCAGCCGATGCAGGAAGAATCGTAGAAAACGATAAGGAAAGCGAGATCGACATACACAGAGAAACCGCCACCAGACTGGTGGTGGCATATTTTCCGATCAGTGTGTAAGTGGTCCTTTTTTCGATCATTCTCTAGGTTTAAGTTTCCATCGTTGTTTCATCACTCTTTTTCTATCACTGCCAGTTTTTTCAGAACCTTCTCTGCTTCTTTGCTGTCGCCCAGCTTTTGCATGCAGTCGGCCAGCTTCTTGAACGGAAGCGGCAAATGGGGAGCGATCGTACAGGCTTCTTTCCAACTGGATGCGGCACCAACCCAATTACTGGCCGCTTCTTGCTTTTCCGCCTCAGCCTTGAGGGGCTGAATGCGCGAGAGATCGACCTGGTTCATGGCATCTTTTGCTTCCGGATCCTTGAGGTTGAAGGCCATGCGGTATGCGGCCGAGGCTTCATCCAGATTGCCTTTCTTTTCACTGATCCGCCCGGACAGTAACCAGGCTTTAGGATCTTTGGGATCTTTGTCAATTAGCGCGTCTACTTCTTTTTTTGCACCGTCGCTGTCGCCACTGGCCATTTTTCCTTCAGCGGCGGCCAGGCGCCTGGGATCGAGCACTTTCTCAACCGGAGCCGCCGCCGCTACAGGAACTCCTGCCGCGGCAGTGCCACCGCCTGCAGGGGCGCCCGGCTTGGCACCGGCGGCGCCGGGTGCACGGGCTCCACCAGCCGCGGCCACTTCAGGCGGCGGTCCGCCGCCCAGGCGGCTTATACCTTGGAGCAAATCCGGATGTATATGAGGATTCTTTGCAGCTGCAGCCCGGTAAGCTTTGAGAGCGGTGTCTTTGTCGCCCTGCGCTTCCTTGCCACGACCATAGATGTAGAGCATTTCTGGATCATCGTTGTTGGCGCGCAGAGCGTCTTCAGCTTTTGACAATACGCCGGAAAGCACTGCCGGCGGTGTGGTGGCGTTGGAAACTACGGCTAAATAATAAGCGCGTCTAGCCTTTGCCAATTGCGGTGAATTGGGGTTCTTCTTCCAGCATTCCTCGAATTCCATCTTCGCGTGTTCGAAGTCACCGGACAATTGATAGGCGCCGGCCAGCATCATGTGATTGTCGAAACTGCCGCTGATGGAGACCGCTTCGCGTGCAACTTCCTTTAATCCCTGGATGGCATCGGAATAAAGTGGATTGAGAGTAACTGCCCGGCGGTAAGAAACGGCAGCATTCTGAAGCCGCTTCAGACCTGCCTGACGGTCGCCTCTGTCGCGGGCCACTTTGGCATAACGCCAGAGAATGTCGCCTAACATAGAATGGCATTTTGCTTGTTCGATCTTGTCTTTCCAGGGCTTATTGACTGCGATCTTGAGTTCTTCAAAACCGGCGACGTCTTGCCCGTCTTTGACCAGCGAGCGGGCCAGATCGTAGTGACTGCTGCCGTCATCGGTCATGCGGCAGACTTTGCGATACTCTACCTGAGCGGTTCTGAAGCGACCTTCGGTCTCGGCCGTCTCGGCAATCTGGTGGCGGACATTGGGATCGTCGGCGTTTTTGCCGGACGCTTTTAAGCATTCATCCAGGTTCCTGTCCGCCACTGCATTGGCGGGGTCGGCAAAAAGAGCCTTGCGATATTGGATCATCGCTTCATAGTATTTCTTCTTAGAGGCCAGGCTGTCGCCATAGCGAAGGCAGGCACCGGACAGGTTTGTTTTAAATTGTTCGTTATAAGGATCGCCTTCCAGAGCAATTTCGTGCTCGCGGATGGCATCGGCCCAGAGCCCCTTGCTGCCCAGCTCCACAGCTCGGTTGTTGTGCTCGAGAGGATTTTGAGGATTAGGTGTACTCATCATGACGGCGCCGCCGCCACCGCCCCCACCACCACCTCCTCCTCCGGAAGCCGCCCGGCGGTGGGCTTTGGCGTCAGCATCTGGCTGAGAGCATATATAGGAAAGCGGCAGCGACAAACAAAGCAATCCCAGCATCGTTTTCTGAAAACGGCTCAGGTGGCGCTTATCGCTGCTTTGATTTGAGGATGAATCGGATTTCAATGAACGAATATAAAAGGACATATCAGGGATTTGATGCGAAAAACAAAAGTAGCTGTTAGTTTTGTGCCCACGTCCTTACGGATGTGTTTACTTACTTATTCTGGACTGGCTCTGGTGCCGTCTGTACTCTCGTAGTTATCAGACAGGACGGACAGGTGACTGGTAAGTGGTAACTAGAGCCGGCTGTTAACTGGAATTCCCACTTGCGCTTTAATGAGAGCGCATTATTACCTGGATTTCATTTTAACGATGGTTGTATATTTGGCACCAATTTTTTGGGTTGGCAAGAGGCTTTTCCCTGAATCGGGCAAAAATGTTGTCCAGACAACACTTTCCCCGCTCAGAGCGAAGATTCTTATTGACAATGGTGCCCCAAACAATTAAAAATTAGTCATTTCGCAGGCATATTTTGCCCATTTCGCCCATTTTTCGCAAGGGAGATTAATTCGCGTTTATTCTGTTAGACTGAAACCAAGATCACATATATAGCCTCTAGATATTTTGGAATCTCTTTTTAATTCATTTGTGGCGTTTTTTACTAGGCAAATGAGGCATGTGTTCTCAGTACCCACGGCCCCCGCAGGGGCAATACGTGGACATCTCCCTTGGGAGGGAACTTTTGCAATGACGAAGCGTGCGCCGTTGATGGCAGCAATTATCGCTATGGGGATGACTATCCCCATGGCTCACGCTCAGCTTCCTCAGACGAATATGGGCAAATACGTTCACAAGCCTGGCGACAACCAGTACGACAAGCCGGCACAACAAGAGCGGCATCCGCCGCCCCCTCCGCCTGTGGTCCGCACGTTTTCGAGTGGCGGCGGCGGCGGTGGAAGTTATTCCTGGAGCCCCAAACCGAAACCGCGCAAGCCAGACCCTTCAATCGAACCAATCGCCGCAGATGAGCCCGTGCCACCTGCGGGTTTTCCAGTTCTGCCAGAACGCCTTGAATTGCCGATCGCAATGGGCAGTTGGGGTGGCGCTGGTGGTGGCGGCGGCGGCGGCGGTTCGTGGAACGGACCGTCCGGCGGTGGCGGCGGCGAAGATAACGGCCCGCCCAGAATGCTCAAGAAGAGTCAGGGCTATGCTCAATATGAACCCGGTGCTTTCATTCCTAAAGGGAAGAAGTCGAGCTATTACAAGTGCAATGAAGTTGCCGCTCCTCACAAACCAGTTTCCGACCAGATCATGACCGGCCCCGGCGCCGGCGGCGGCGGCGGCGGCGTGCCCGGATTGGGCGGACCGCCCAGCCCGGCTGGAGCCCTCAAGTCCCTGGGCCGAGAGCCCAAGTTGAACGATCGTGATGACGGCGCGGTCGCACCGGATGCGCCACAACCTGTGGTGATCAATCAATCGACAACACAAGATCTTTCATTGCCTGAGGATGATTTCTCGGGAAGCTCGGCAAAACGTCCGAGCAAAGCTGGACGCAAAATGAAGCAAATTGGTCGGCGGATCGTTTCGCCCATCAATTCGGCTTCTAGAAGATTTACAGGAGTAAGTTTGTTCTAGTTTTTTCAGATACTACTCGGCGACAAGAGTTGTACTCAATCGCCAATGGCTCGGGGGAAGGAGTTCTCATCATGGCTAAGTTAGTGAAAACAATCAGCTTGATAGTGGCGGCAACGGCCTCAGTGGCCGTGTGCGCGGCCCCATCAATGGCTCAAGGGTTCAAAATCGATCAAAAGAAGTTGGATAAAACCACCTTCTACAGCGCGCCCAGACAAATGCAAATTCTGGACGAACGCCCGATCATCAAAGACTTCCGCGAAGCACCAGCGGCTCCGCAGCAAATCGAATTGCCGCCTGGACCACAGGGATACGGCGGTGGCGGCGGCGGTGGCGCCGGAGCGCTTGCCGGCGGCGGACCGGGCGGTGGACCGGGTGGCGGACCCCTGCAAATGGGCGGACCGGTCGTACAACCAAGAACTTCCAACGGCATGATGCCCGAAATGGGCAGTTTGCCGAAGACCGGATTTGGACCATCCAATATTCCGGCTCGCGGCATGGGTCCTAAAGGTCCACTGGCGGACGGTACCAATACCAACCGCTTGATGGGCAAAATGATGACCCCACCTAAGGCTCAAGGAGCCTCGGCTGGACCGGCTCGCGGCATGGCGCCATCGAGAGGACCGACCAACGGCAACTATAACGGACCGGCAGTATCGTCTTATTCGGGCGGTTACGGCAATGGCTCAGGCGCCGGTTTCGGCGGCAGTTCTTCACGTACTGATACGTCGGTAAGAGGAAGCCTATTGAAGAGAAATTAAAACTTCAGACAAGGCACGCGAGTGCACACCACCCCCTATGCAACACACACCCACAATTTTTAAATTTGCAGCGCTTTGCCTGGCGTTGATTCTGACTGGCTGCGCCAGGCAAGAATCGGCCGGTGATGCGTCTGCGGCCAATGCGGGTGGTGCGGTGCAGGGGCATGGAATTCTGGGCGCTCTAAGACCGAAAGCCGACCCTACAATGGTGGAGCGCATCCGCGCAGAAGAAGCAGCGCGCGCGCAGCAGATGGCGCTCGCTCAGCAGCAGCAAAACCAGCAAATGTCGGAGACCAACGGGCAAGGACGTATTCTTCCTAAAGTCTCGATGGAACCGATTGCGCCGCCGGCTGAAGAAGTTGCCACAGCCGGCGCCGGCATGAGCGTCACTTCTGCCGATTCGGGAGCTTATGCGCCCAGTACATCCGGTGCCATTCCTCAATCGTCACCGGCCAACGTGCCGCCCTCTACGGCCAGCTACGGCGGCTACAACAGCCCGCAGGTCCCGGCTCCACCCTCGGGCGCGCTGGGGGGCGGATTGGTGCCGCCACCGCCGGCAGTGACTTTGTCGACAGCGGCGCAAACGACTGTCGCCAATGCACCGCCTGCCGATCCCAATAATCCTTATGCCAATCCATACGGCGGCAATCCGTATGCCAATCCGTACGCGAATCCTTATGCTAATCCATACTTGAATCCGTACGGCATACCGTACCCGCAGACTGCCCCTCCCGGCGATAGTGCTCCGCAGAGACCGGCCCTTTTCGGTTCCGGCAAATCACGTCCGCATGATGACAGTGATGATGATTCCAAGTCGCAAGACAAAGCCAAGAAATTTGCCAATTTCGTCCCCATTACGCCTACGGGCATGGATGCCCGCTCGCCTTACAAACAAAGAGACGATCTCCGCGTGCTCTGGAAAGGCGCTATCGGATCTTCGCAGTTGGGCGCCTGGTCTTCTCGCGATCCTAATATTGCCGCCGCTCTTTCCCGCATCGATGTCGGCTTACCCGGCGAGTCTACTAAAGGATCCTTCAGTATCGGACAAAGACAGGTAGATGCTGTATTCAAGCCGGTTTTTGTTGATAAGCGTATTCAAGTCCAGCTCAGAAAGACCCAGGGCGACATGGTCCAGAGCTATTACCGCTATCTCTATTCATATAACCGTTTTTCACTGTCTCAACAAACCGTAGCAGCCAGAAAGCAGGAAGTGGAAGTAGCTTCCTCGCACGCCGAGCAGCAAAGAGCGGCTGCCGATCTGTCGCAAGCGCAAAGCGAAGCCGATTCGGCCAAAGAAGATATGCGCTCGGCGCAACTTGAACTGGCGGCCGTATCCGGTGCCGGAGCAGCTCGCTCGATTATTCAGAAAGTTTCCGGCGTCGCTCCCAGTGTGGAATCGCTCGCCCAGGCACAACCTGCACAAGATGCCGCTCCTCAAGGCGGTGGTTTTAACGTATTGGGCTTCTTTGGTTTCAATAAGAAGAAACAGGAAGAAGGTCAGCCGCAAGCTCAGGATAGTCCTAAAGTCGCCAAGGCAGAGGCGGCGGCAGACAAAAAGGGAGAGAAATCAGCCAAGTCGAAAGACAAACCGGCAAAAGAGAAAAGCAAAGACGTAAAAAACAAAAAGAGCGGCAAGGCCGAAGTCGCCCAGGGCGATCTCGAGCCGGCACCCTCAAAAGTAGAATCCGCCGCAGCCGGTGACAAGGCAGATGCACCGGCAACGCCAGACGGAATTTCATTTGAACTGAAAGGAAAAAACATCAGCGCGCGCAAGAGCGTGCTCAATGTTTCCATTCGCAATACGTCCGACAACGCTTTCAGCTTCAGCCCGGATGACATATCCGTTCAAGAGGGCAATCAGAAGCTTTCGGAAGCAGCGATGCGCGCCGAATTTGACTCGACCAATGTAGCGCCCAATCAAGAAGTCAAAGGCACGATCACGATTTTCGGCAGACCCTGGAATGACAGGTTAACCATATCTTTGTCGGACGGCCAGCGCAGCATTCATATGAAACGCTAGCCAAAAGCCTTAGAACAAGCAGCGTTAGACAGATCCTAGACCGCGTGAAATTACTAGACCGACGCTCAATCAGGTAGTTTTTGATGAATAAGATGTCGTTCAAATCATTGGCACTGACAAACGAAAAAGGGCGGGCGGCGATCGCGCTCTCCACTCTCTTTGCCGTTGCGATCTTAGCCCTGCCGACTTTTGCGCAGGTTCCTGAAAGCAGCCTTTTCAGGAATGCCCAGGGCACCATGGACGACTCCAATAATTCGACCGCGCAAACCATTCGCGACATGGCTTGTTTGCGCTACAAGTGGCTGGACATCAACCGCAAATATGACCGCCTGGTGCCGGTTGACGATCCGACGCCCAAAGAGACCAAGCCGAAAAACGACGAGCTGCCTGAAAAGCGCGCCGAATTCCAAACCGACGGCCGCTCCGCCAAAGACACCGGCCCCGGTCAAACCAATACCAAGCAAACAGACGATTCCAATACACAGACCAAAGTTCTGGCCTATGACTCCTGCTTCGTTCCTTGCGGCAGCCCCGTGGGCTGGTTCCTTCAAGACGCCGAAGCCTGGAAGTTTCCCAAATACACTGCCTACGGCATTCCCTGCTATGTGCAGCCGAAAATGGAAGCCCAGGACAAAGTAAAAACATCCAGAGACGAAGCCATCTTTGAGAAGGCTACTGGTTATAACCCTCCAGGAACCGGTCGGATCACAACTTTCGGTTTGCCGGTCTCAGATACTCAGTTTCAAATCATCGACCGGGAAAACAATAACCGCATGCTCGAATTGCTCTCCGATCCGGAGCGCTTCATGTGGGCCGCCACCACTACCGGTCAGATGATGAACGGCGCTGCCGGCAACAGTATCGCCGGTGTTGCCGAAAGCTCATTCGACAATGCTGCCGCCCGGGTGATCCAGGGCGACTCTACCAATTCGTTGATCAATCTTGCCAACGAAGCCTCCGGTACCGGTCCGAACCTGGGCTCTTATTACCGCCAGGTCTCTGATGCGGTCAAGCAAGTGCAGATCATGTATCACAAAGTCTATGTGCCTCTGGCCATTCTTTTCCTCTTGCCGGGCGCCGTCATTACTCAAGCAAAATCCATCGTCGCCGGTGGTTTCGCGCTCAAGGCGCCGGAAGCACAGAGCCCGTTTGACGGCTTGCTGCGTTCTTTTGTGGCAGTTTTTCTCATCCCGGCTACGCAGCTGATTGTCAGCTATGCCATCGACGTAGGCAACTCCATGGCGTACAGCGTCTATGACCCCTGGGTCAACATAGACAAAATCAAAAGCTGGAGCCACAACCTTTCTTACAACCCTAACCCGAAAACCAATGTCGACAATGCGATCTTGCCGCAGAAGGGGTCGGGACAGGGGCAGCAAGGCGGCGGTGCTCTGGACAAGCTTCTGGGCGGAGACATTTTTGGAGCGCTTTTGCAATTTGTCACGGACTTGTTCGGATACGGAGAAGGTTTGGGCGGCAACGTGCCTGAAACCAAAACCATGGAAGAAAGCACTTCCTGGTTGTCCGGCATGTTGGAAATGGCCTTCAACTGGATGATGTATTTCATGTCCCAGTCGCTGATCATTTTGACTGCATTCCAACTTGTCTTCATGTGTTATTTATTCCTTTTGGGGCCGCTGGCCGCGGCATTTTATGCATGGCCAGACCTGCAAAATGACGGCAATCAAAAACTATTCAGAGGCGTTTTCGGCAGCTGGGTCAACGCCGTGATCTCGCTTGCCTTGTGGCGCTTCTACTGGATGGTGATTCTGGCGATCATGACGCAGCGTTTGATTTATGTTGCCCAATCAAAAGTGCCCACCAACTTGCAGTGGGAAGTAGCGGTCTTTACTTGCTTGCTCGGTCTGATGCTGCACGTGCCCTTCAGTCCATTCAAGTTCGATCCGGCCGCAGCTCTCGAGAAAGTTGAAAGTGTCGCCAACAGCATGGGCGGCGGCAGCCCGGGCGGCGGCGGCGGCGGCAGTGGTGGCGGCGCCTCAGGCGGCTCCGGAGCAGGCGGTGGACAGTCCGGTGGTGGAGGCATGCTCCAGCAGATGGCCAGCCAGATCCAGAGCTCCAATATGTCGGCCGGCGACAAGCAACAGGCATTGCAGGCAATCAATCAGACTTCGGTCGGATTGAATGCATTTCGCGATCAGAACACCCGCGGTATGGGCGGCGCCTTCAACGGCGGCGGCGGTATCAATATGGGAGGTGGCCAGGGTCAGGGCCAGGGACAAGGCCAGGGTCAGGGCCAAAACCTTTCTCCGCCGATGCAAAATCAACAAAACAACCAGAACAACAACCAGTTCTTGCAAGCCAACGCCATTTTGCCGCCAGCCGCACAGGGCACCGGCACTGGCACGGGAACAGGCACGGGAACAGGCACTGGTACAGCCACCACGGCGTCCGCCAGTCCGACCTCTACTCCTTCCGATCAGACAGGAGGCGGTTCCAAAGCAAATGGGGCCGTTCCACTCTCCAATTATGTGGCGGCGGCACAGCAGAATGTGTCTACCGTGGCCGACGGCATGCGCAAGGCCGGTATGCCTGAAGCGCAGGTCCAGAGCTTCATTCAACAGAACAGCCCGCAGCAAATGATTGCCGCGCTCGATCCTAAAGGCAGCGGATCCTTCTCCGGTGGAGGAGGCGGCGGCGGAGGCGGCGGCGACGACAGCAGTGGTCCCCAATTTGGAGACAACATGCAGCAGGGTGATGACGATGATGACGCTTAAGAGTCTCCAGTGGCAGCTGGATAAGCTCTCCAAGAATTACATTTGTACGCGTGAGGATGGATCTCAAATGATTGGAAGAAGAAAAACGGCAACAACGTTTATAGCGCGACTAACACTCGTGCTGCTTCTTATCGGATTCGTACCGATAGCTGCTCTGTCGCAAGCACCCAATGTCGGCACCGGTGGAACTGGTGACTCCAGGGACGGCAACCCCGGTTCGGGCGACCTGGCCATGAAGCACTTCTATTACCGAATGAAAAACGCCCAGACTTACGCTGCCACCGAATACGGTGGTACCGATGTGCTTCAAAACGCAGGCGGCTCACAAGGAATATCCAGACTTACCAATGGCATCAAACAAGCCTTTTCCGGCAATTTGAAGGGCGCCTTGCAGGCGGCCACCGGACAGGACGGCACCGGCCCCAAAGAATCGGTCGGACCGGGCACTGTCTATACCAAATCAGGTCCTACATTCGCCTGGCCTGTTCCTGTTCCACCCGGTATTCCATCTACCGTGCCGACCAAGCGCGATGAAGGTATCAACAAGAACGAACTGAAGACATTTGGATATCCGGTTTCGGACACGCAATTCCAGCTCATTCAACGTTACAACCAGAACATCATGCTGGAGCAATTGGCCAACCCGGAAAGATTCATGTGGGCAGCCACAACTCTGGGCGGCTTGCAGTCTACATCGGCTGCCAACTCCTCCAACAACATGGCCACCAACCAGGCCATTAGCGCCATCGATTTCAGCAAGAAATACCTGGTCAATTTTACGGCTGAGCAGGGCAATGTCTGGCACAAACTCAGAGATCAGCTCTTCATACCGATGGCCATATTGCTGCTCTTACCAGGTGCCGTGCTTGCTCAAGTGAAAGCAATCGTCGCTCAGGGATCTCCTTCCTGGGCTCAGGCAGACAGCCCGATTGAAGGGATTACGCGTTCGATCGTGGCCGTGTTCCTGATTCCGGCCACCTTCCTTGTCATCAATTACGGTATCGACGTATCAAACTCGATAACCTTCACGATTGCCGATGAATACAAGCGTATCTTCGGCACGGACATGTATGAAGATGCGATTTGCCATGAAAAGAGAGCTTTCGCCACCAACCCGGCCAATCGTCAGGAAAACGCTATCCACAAGGAAGAGCAGCCGGTCAACAAAGGCACTTCAGTTTGGTCTTCATTTGAAGGATTGAACTCGACCGTGCGCGAATATGATCCCTGCCTGGGCAAGGACACCACCCGCGTACCTGACGAAAATGCAGTGCAAGCGAAAAACTTTAACCGTCTGGCTAAAGGTATGGCCAATACGGGTTTGACGGCGGCATGGAATATCATGAGCGCCTTCCAAATGGCGTATCTCTATTACTTGTGGTGCATGGGACCGATAGCTGCAGCCCTCTGGGTCTGGCCGATCGGACCGATGCGCGGCGCCTTGAAGAGCTGGATTGAAGGTGTGATTACACTTTGTTTCTGGAGTCTGTTCTGGAACACGACCGTGCTTTTGCTGGCCTGTTTCAAGGGCGTGGGCGACGATGGTTCGATCATCGTCACGGCTTTGAACACACTGGCCAACCTGGCCGTCAAGAAAGCCTTCGACTTTGCAGGATTGATTGCTGAAGCCGGCACTGCTGCTTCCAATGAGATGCAGAAAGCGATGTCGGGTGGCGGCGGCGGCGGTCAAGGCGGCGGCAAGGGAGCCGGTCAGGGAGGCTCAGGCGGTTCCGGCGGAACCGGCGGCACCGGCAAACCGGGAAGCGGTGCTGCTGGACGCAGCGGCTCCGGCAGCGGCAATTTGCTGGGCAGCGGCCAGGGCGCAAACGATCCTAATAATCCTGGTGGTGGAAATGCCAATGCTCTGGCGCTTTCTCCAACCGGCCAGAACGATCTCAACAATGCAGCCCTCAGCCCGCGTGGAGCCGATATCGATCCGGCCACCGGTCTGCCTCGCTCAGGCGGCCCTGGTGGAGTCGATCCAGGCTTGCCGCCTAGCGATCGCACTAACATGGGTATGCGTGGTGGCGCCGGCGATGCTACAGAAGCAGCCGCGCTGGCCGCACTCGGTGCGTCCAAAGGGTTGCCGCCTTCCGATACCGACAACAAAGCCTTTGCCGATCTCAAGGCTCTCGACGATAAGGGACACCCAGCTGCAACCGCAACTATGGAAGCACTGGCCCGCACGCAACCGGGCGACCTGGACAAAGCCATGCGCGGAGACACGGACGCTCAAGATCGCGTCAAAGCAACCACCGGCATGGACGCCAAGACACTCAACGATGCTGTGCACGGAGACAGCACTGCCATGATGACGGCAGCCGCCGTAGTCGGAGCAGCCGGTTCTGCAGGCGCAGCCGGTCAACTTATGTCCCGTGCCGAAGGCAGAAGCGGCACAGAGGCCGAACAAGCGGCCGCCCGCGCTCAACTGGAAGGACGTACAGGCGTGTCTGCCGATGCGCTCATCCGGGCCTCCAACGGATCCGAGCCGGATCAAATCGGGGTCATGGCTAGAGCCGGCCAGGATGATTCAGTAAGAGAAGCAGCCCGCAACGGCGACCGTATTTGCGGCGATGCCGTCAATGCCACCGATCTTATGTATGCTCGCAATTCGGCGACCGGAGAATACACGCAAATCTCCGCCTACGATCAACAGTCGGGCCAATTCGGTGCAATAGACAGCCAGGGCAATGTGATCAAAAACGATGACGGCTCGCCGGCCATCGCCTACGATCAGTCCACGGGCACATTCCGCACCGAGGATGGTGCCGGTGTCAGTTACGATTCTTCAACAGGTCAGTGGATGGCCCGCGACGCCAGTGGTTCTGTAGATAACGGTATTGTCTACAGTACCGCCGACAAACAATTCGAAGTAGCCGGCACCGGTGCCGCCGTCAATTACGAAAACGGCAGCTTTGTGGCGGCCGGGACCAACGGCAACATAGCCTACGACCCGCAGACCAATCGCTTTGAAGACAAATCGACAGGCGGCGTCGTCATGTCCGATCCGGGTGGCTCGGGACAATGGTTCCGCGTCTCGCAAGACGGTCAAGGCATCGAACGCCTGACCGGCGGAGCGGCCGGACAAGCCAACTGGGAAAGGGCAGGCAATGCACCTATGGAAGTCAGAGGCGGTGAAGTCGTCGCTTCCGGCACCAATGGCAATGTCGTCTTCGATCAGCAACAAGGCCGCTTCGAAGCACGCAACGCCGATGTCGGTGTTCAATACGATCAATCGACCAATCAGTGGTACGCGCAAGGAGCCTCCGGGCAGGTCGCTTACAGTGTGGACAACGGACAATTCCAGGCCACCGGCACCGGTGAAGGTGTCACCTATTCGCGAGGTCAGTGGTCGGTCGACAGCACAGGCGGCCAGGTCGTCTTTGATGCCGCCCAGGGCCGATATGAAGTGGCAGGAGCAAATGCTGCTGTCGCTTACGACACAACCAGCAATAACTGGATTGCCGCCGACACCGGCGGACAAATTCGCTTCGACCGCAACGATGGTCGCTTCGAAACCACTTCCGGCGCTGCCGCTGTCGTCGATCCAAACGGTTCGGGCCGCTGGTATGCAGCCGGAGCAGACGGTTCAGTCCAGATGCTGTCGCCGGCCTCAAGCGGCTCGTCCGGCTGGTCTGCAGCCGGAGCGGATTCGCCTGTATCGCTTTCCAACGGCACATTTGTTGCTCAAGGATCGGGCGGCCAGGTATTTTATGATCAGCAAGCCGGTCAATGGGAATTGCGCCAGCAAAATTCTTCGGGAGGATACACGGACACCAATATCGCCATGCAGAGAGACTCCGCCTCAGGCAACTGGGTGGCTCAAGGTACAGGCGGTCAAGTCGTCCTCGATCCAGCCACCAGGCAACTGGAAGCCTATGGCAGCAACACGCCTGTGGCCCAGGATAATACTGGCTCATTTGTGGCTGCCGGCACGAATGGTTCGGTATTTCTCGATACGAACCAACAGGGTGGAGCGCGCTGGGAAGTGCGCGGCACCGATACTGCAGTCACACAATCCGGCGATGGACAGTGGACTGCTGCCAACAGCAACGGCGCGGTCGTCTGGGATGCCCAGCAAAACCGCTTCGAGCAAGCCGGCAGCAATGTGGCCGCCTACCAAGATCCGGGCGGTTCCGGATGGTATTCGGTCGCTTCCAACGGCATGGTCACTCAGCTGGGAGGAGACAACCAGTGGAGATCGATCGATCCGGCCACTTCACCAATTCGTGTTGATCAAAGCGGTGCGATCACAGCTGCTGCTTCCGGCGGCATGATTCAATTCGACCAACGCGACAACCGCTGGGAAATCGCCGGCACCAATCAAGCCGTCCAGTACGATGCCAGAAGCCAGCAATGGGTGGCACCGGAAACGGGCGGCAAAGTAGCTTACGACTTCAACGACAGGCGCCTGGAAGTAGTGGGATCATCTGGTGCCACCACCAATGTGCCTGTAGTTTCGGATCCGGGCGGACGAGGCTATTATGCCTTTGCGCCTAACGGAGAAGTACGCCAGCTCGACACCACAGCCGGTTCGTGGCGAGCGGTCGATGCCAGCTCAGGCATCGCCTACACCAATGGACAGCTTATTTCCACAGCCTCCATTGCGCCAAACGATCCGACCCAAACAGCGCAAGTGGCATTCGATACCTCGCAAGGCAGATGGGAAGTACAAAACAACCCCAATCCAGCCTACAACGGTATTCCTGTCACCCAGACAGGCAGCGGCTTCTATGCCGACAACACGGGACGTCAGATCGAATACAATCTGAACCAGCATCGCTTCGAACTGGCCGGATCAGACAGACCGGTCGAGTACACGGGCGGCACCGGATGGACCTATCAAGGCACCGGCGAGCAAGTGGCACTGCGAACGCCTGACGGCGGCTGGACTGCAGGCACGCACGCCTCGACTGACCCGACCAGAGTCACTCAAGGCTACGATCCTTTCGCCAATCCTACTCATACGTCCAATGCCTGGAGACAAGACGCCCCTGAGTACCGTCAAGAGATGAGAGCGCCTGAAGTCCAGGCTCATTTCAACCACGGTCACGCGCAAGTTGATTTGCACGCGCCCACCGGTGGCATTATGGATGCGCCAAGAAGAGTCGACCACGACAGCACGGTAGGCAAAGCCGTCACCGCAGCTGGTGTGGGAGCAGCTATTTGGCAACAATGGCACAACATAAGCAACCGCATGAACCGTGGACAGCAAGGACCAGCACAGTCACTGCAAGACTTGATGCGCAAGGGAGGCGGCTCGTTCAAGAAGAAAGACAACCGCAAAATAGTCGGTTATGACGAATACGGCAACCCAATCTACAAAGGCTAAAAGTCCAAATTGAAATGGGTGGCTGCTGGAAAAAATAAGGAGATTTCAGATACCGTACAAACCATACAAAAGAGAAAAAGGACCATACAAAAGCCTAATACCTCTTTGACCAGGGGTTTCTAAATCTGATAACTAATGAAAAGCCGCAGGAGGAGGGGTTCTCTCTTCCTGCGGGTATTAATATAGATAGATGGTGGTCAGAGTCCATGGACATGTTGTTAGCCGAAGTTGGAGTCAGATGCGATCAGTGCGGAACATCCTTTGTTTCGCGCCAGTTGCCGGTTTTCATTGATATTGGTTATCGCAATTCTGAATTGCGCCAAGATTATCGCGGCTACACTCCAATGATGGAGCAGTACACCATCATCACCTGCCCTTCCTGCGGCAGGGCCGATTGGTCTACTGAATTTCCGCCCGCTTTGGGAACGCCGGTTATGAACCAGGCGGCAACCAGCGCCCACATGCAGTTCAGGCAGGCAGCGCTGGCCAAAGAGCGCAATGTCGGCAGCATTAATTCCTACCAGGCTGCTGTTTTCTACACCCATGCCGCCTGGTGCGCCGATGACAGCAAGGCTTTTCCGCAAGCGCGCGAATACCGCCGCCTGGCGGCAGAGTCTTATAAACGCGCGCTTTCCGACGGCACTTGCCCGCAGCAGTCCCGTGTCGAAACTGAATACCTGATTGGTGAATTGATGCGCCGTTCAGGCGATTTCGAGGGCGCCCGCGATCATTTCCGCATGTGCATTGGCCGCCTGTCCGCCCGTTTTGCAGTCATGGCCCGCAAATTGATGCGTCTTTGCGAACAGGGCAGCACCGAATCAATCCCATTTGAATCGGACCTGCCGGCTGGTGGACCGCAAGAAAGCCCTCGCCCCACCAACGTCTCCGCCCCTGCATTATCGAAAGGACCGCCGGCCGGCGCTCCGCCCGGTTTGTCCAAAGCCGGTCCGTCGGCAATGCCGCCCGGATTGTCAAAAGGTCCGCCCCAGGGAGGCCCGCCCCAGGGAGGTCCGCCCACAGGTCCGCCGGGAACGTCCAAACGTCCGCCTTCCGGACCACCGCCTTCCGGACCGCCTTTGGCCTGATATTAAAAGAACCGCTTGGAGAAGGAAAAAAGGAGATTGAGTTTTGGGTTACGTGCAGCGAGTGATTATTCTCAATAAGCCGCTTAAGGTGTTCGGTTTCGAACCCCGGCAGCTGGCAATGCTCTCTCTCTGGGTGGTGAGCGGACTGATCATTGCCGGACGTTTTCCGGGCGATTGGAAATTCCACAATTTCCCAATTGGCGTCTGGTTTTTCATCCTCTGGATGTGCGGTGCCATTGCCATGGTCATGGGCACCCGACTGAAGCCTCTTTCCTGGTGGAAAAATATCCTCACCTATAGACTGGGCTTAGCGCCCACAGTCTTCGTTTCCAGAATTGAACCTGCTCCGCTCTATCCGGATGGGAATATAATTGAGGTTAAAAAAGTAAAAGAAACATTCGTTGTCCAAGCCGAAAATAACGACGACTTCGAAGATCGCTAAAACAGGAAACCCGAATCAGGAAACCCAATGGCACAAAGCTACGCCGCATCGAGAGGAAGAAAACGTCCCGGACCCCCTGGCGGGGGTGGAGGGCGCGGCAGCGGCCGTGACGGCGGTGCTGGCTCGGGAACGGGCTCCAGAGGCAGAACAGGCGGTTTTGCCTCAGACGGAGATGACTACAACGACGACATTCAAAGCCCGTCTCTGCGAAGCGAAGCCTCCGGGCGCCTTTTGCGCACCACTCCTCAGCCATCAATTCAAAATGTTTTTGCCGGTTTCTACAATGCGCTGCCCGGCGCTGTCAGAGACATGCTGCCTTTCGGCAGTGAAACGTCAGAAGACGGGGACCGCGAAGACGATGAGGGTCCGCCTAAGGATTCCAGACCGGAGTCGAGCTGGAAAGATGTCTGCTACCTCTATGCCATTCCTGGTGACGACGAAGACGAAGGCATCGTTGTTCTGGCCGACGGCAGTATGCGCAAGTACATCAGCTGCAAGGGTATCAATGCCCTGCTTTTCGACGAAGCCGATCGCGAGTCGATGGCCAGACAATTCACCAATTTCGTCAACTCCTGCGAATCAGATATTCAAGTCATCATCAAATCGAAAAACTTGCCGGTAGATGAGTATCTTTCTCGCTATCAGACGTTGATCAAAACCGACAATGATTACCTCAAATGGTATGCCGACTACACTGACAAATGGTTCCGCCGGCAACAAGACGTCAGCTTCGTTCCGCAGCGTGAATTTTATATTGCCATTAGCTTCCAACCGCCTGATGCCAAAGGAACGACAGGATGGAACGGCAGACGCTCCATTCAAAAGCACGAAGAATATGTAGGCTACCTCGATCGTTACACGCGCACGGCTTATGAACAATTGCGTGTCGCCCGGCTCAGACCGCAGATCTTGAACAGAAGACAGGTTCGCAACCTGATCTTCTCGGACTTAAATCCCAGCCTCTCAGAAAGAGATCCAGAAGCACCGCCCTCTCGTCCGGATGTCTCGGAAGCTTCATGCTTAGCCGGTTCTGCTCTGAAGGTTTCGGATGAATCAATTTGGCTGGACGGCAAGTATATCGGCACTCAATATCTGGAAGTTTTGCCGCACGAAACCTGGATGGGCTGGCTGGTGGACTTGCTTACGCTGTCTGTCGAATATCAGCTTTCTTTGTTTGTGCATGCCTGCAATCAGGACAAAGTGCGGGCCGACTTGAAATGGAAACACCATTTCGGTCGAGTTGCCTCAACACAGTTGGCCAGTCCTGATATTGAAGGCATGGAAGAAACGCGCTCGGCGGCTACTGCTATTCAGGACTTCTTGCGTTCTTCAAACAAAGCATTTGACACCAGTTTGTACATTCGTGCCCTGGCCAATACGCCTGAGCAGTTGGCTTCCAATATGGATGAAGTCAGACGCGTGTTCAAGAACCGTGGCGCCTTGCTCGATCGCGCTCAGATGCTGCAGCTGGATGCCTGGCAATCTACGCTTGTCGTAGGTGTGGACAAGCTGGCCATTATTCACAGAGTGATGTCGCCGGTGGTGGGAACTTTCTGGCCGTTCTTTACAGCCACATGCGGCACCCCTGATGGTGTGCCGTTCGGCTTCGCCAGCGCCTCGAGAGAACCGGTTTTGCTCAATCCGTTTTTCAGAGGTCAGGGCAAAGACGCAAACAACATGTTTGTCGTGGGAAGCACGGGAGCTGGTAAATCTTTTGCCGTGTCCATGATGATCTTGCGCCTCTTGCCTCTGGGCACGCGATTTGTTCTTATTGATAAAACGGTCGACAAAAATGGTGCCTATCGTTTCATCACCAAGCTGCTTGGTCCGGAAATGTGCGCCTATGTTGATTTGGGACCTTCGTCCGGCTATATCTTGAACCCCTTTGACCTCGGTCCGGAAGATAAGCCAGGAGAGCCTTCTGCCGACAAGGTTTCCACGCTTCTTTCTCTGCTCGACTTGATGCTCTCGCAAGAAGGGCGAGACGAAATGAACGTTGAAGAAAAATCACTTTTGGATGGTCTGATTCGCGTTGCCTACATGGATGCGCAATTCAGAGAAACAATACCGACTATGTCGGATCTGGCCCGTGTTACCGCTCAGGCCGCAGCCGATGAAGTCGATCCCTTGCAACGCGATCGCTTGCAGACATTTGCCCGCGGTCTTTCACTGTTCACAAGGGCCGGGGCATTCGGCGGACTTGTGGACGGATATACGAATATCGACACCGAAAAACTCTTCATCGTATTTGATACCAGAGAAGTAAACGAGCCCAGACTGGAAAGAATTGCTGTTTACATGCTCGCTGAATTCATCAGGCGCCGGGCTGCCGAGTGCAAGATGCGCCGGATCAGATTTGCCGCCGTCATCGACGAAGCCGCCACTTTGATGCGCTTTAAAGCCGGAGCACGACTTCTGGATGACCTTTCCAGACGGGCTCGTCACTACGGTATGATGCTGGTTTCGATCACCCAGCAGTTGAAAGACTTTTTCAGACAGGCTGAGCAGGCCGATTCTGTTGTTAAAAACTCGCACATGAAGCTGATCCTTCGCCAGGACGCTTCCGACCTGCCCATGCTGAAAGACGCCTTGCGTCTTTCGGACGCTGAAGTGGCTGCGGTGGAAAATTTTTCCAAGGACGAGGAGAAGAGAAAGGATTCACAGCTCCTGCTGATAGTAGGATCTGTGCACGGAACGATTCGACTGGTGCCGAGCCCCATGGACTACTGGATCTGCACATCCGAACCGATCCGCGATATCCCGAGACGCGAAGAAATGATCAAGGAGGTAAAACTCAAGAATCCCAATTTGAGCGAAACCGACGCGTGCCGGCAATCCGTTTATTATCTAGGATTGCAACACGACAGTTGAGTGCGGATCTATAGTTTGCCCTTCGCCCTTTGACCACCCGGGCGGATAACAAACTTGAATCCGGTATCTGGAAAGGAATTGATGGAGAAGATTTTTCGTCCGAACAGAATATTCGTAATTTTTTGCTTGCTTTTGATATTTGTCTGGCTGGGACTGCAACATGTCTCCAACATGCGAATTAAAGAAGCGGCAAAAGGCGAGGCTCTGGAAATATTCGACTGGAACTGGCCCGGACAAGTATCCTCTAAAGCCGAGGTCTTGGATGTCGCGGTCCTCAGCAAGTCGGAATTTGAAGCAAAAGTAAGAGTGAAGGCCAAACAGACCCTGATTAAACTTGGCAGTGTCGCGCTTACTGAAAGTCAAAAAGACGAAACTCAAAATCAAGGACAATCCACAAAGATTCAACCGGCAGCCGGAGCTGCTTCCAGCAGTGATACCGCCTGCGTGCTCACGCTCTATCGCTCTAATCGCAACTGGGTCCTCGGAAAAGTGGAGTTTGACTAATGTATTGGAGAATAAGAAGAGTTAGTCCTGAACAGGTGGTTAAGACTTACGGAGTGCATGCTTGCCTGGCTGTCAGCCTATTGGTGAATGGGTTCTTGCTTTTGACCCGCCCTAATCCGCAGAAGCAAGTGTCGAGCGAGCTGAAGACCAACCTCGATTTTTTTGCCCGCAGCGTTACGCAGCACATCCTGGATACGAGCTTCATCAGTTATGAAAATTCGACCAGAGCATTGCTGCCGACCGGATCCGTTCCCGGCGAGCTTGCACCGCCTATAGTGGCGCTGCTCAAATCGAGAGAACAATTGCCCAAGACAATCGAAGATTTGAGAGCGACTGCCCGGACGCTGGAATCGCAGCGCCAGGTGTCGGCTGTCCGTATTGATACGGTCACGCAGGGAGAGCCGGACGATAAGAGCCTGGTCCCTCTTGATGTGACGGGCATGGTGGCCATTCACTCGGCTGACGAATCCGTGTCCGGCAATCCGGTGCCTTTCCGCTTTGTGTTTAAGGTGGGTATGGCAGCCAATCCGCAAAATCCGGAGCAGAAACGGCCGATCGTTGTCGATTTCAAAGACATGTCTTCGGGCAACCGGTAAAAATTTAGCCTTCAGGCGATCAAAATCGACGCACCGCTCTGGCGAAAGGCCTCGAGATGCTTTTCGTCGACCGATGAGTCGGTAACGATGGTGCCGATTGCATCGATGTCCGCCACCTTATATGGTGACACGCGGTTGAACTTCTGTCCTTCGGCAAGAATGTATGCTTCGGCAGAACGCTCTATCATTGCCCGTTTTACCAGTGAATCATCGTAATTGGAAACAGTGGCGCCATATTGAAGATCCAGGCACTCGGTGCTGATCAAACAAAGATCAGCCTGAATGCTGGATATCTCTTTGACCGTCGCAGGACCGAAGGTCAGCAAAAGATCAGGCACCACATGACCGCCTAAAACGCGCACGTCCAGCCGCGGCAACTCTGACAGACGCATGGCCGTGGGCAGGCAATTGGTAATGAAGGTGGCCGCTATATCGGGTTTTAAGTGCGCCGCCACCTGCGCAGTGGTGGTGCCGCCGTCAATGAAAATCACTTGCCTGTCTTTTACAAAGGAGGCAGCGCGCCTGGCGATGGTGTTTTTTTCCGCCGGCGATTCTTTTTCGCGTTTTGAAAATTGAAAAGTTACCTTGCCCACAGGCAGGGCGCCGCCATGAACCCGTTTCAATAAGCCGGCTTCGGCCAGATCCTTTAGATCGCGCCGAATCGTATCCTCGGAAACCCGCAGGTCATTGACCAGTTCCTGCGAAAGCACGCGCCCCTTTTGATTGAGGGCCTCCAGTATGCGATTTTTCCTTTCGTCGTTAAGCATCTGTTATGGATGGTTGTCAATGCGGTTTATTGCGTGTATTATCTGGACTATGCAGGTTTTTGCTGGTATATGCAGTGATTATAGGGGGTCTCATGCTTCAAATCCAAGCACCCGGTAAGATTTCAGGCAAGAAAGCTGCACATAAGCATGACGGCGAGCAGATATCGCAAGTATATAGATTAGCGGCAATCGATTTGGACGGCACCCTGCTCAATCCAGATCGCCGCATCTCCCCGGAAAATAAAGCCGCGATCCGCAAGCTTAGAGCGGCCGGAATTGAAGTGGTCCTGGCCTCGGGTCGCAAGCACGAAGACATTTATAGATTTCACCAAGAGCTTGAGCTTGAGAGCCCAATCCTCTCTTGCCATGGCGCCTTGGTGAAGGATCCTTTGACTGGTGAAGTGATTAGCAATCGCTACATAGCCCGCGATATTGTTCTCCATCTAATTCAAGAAGCCATTGCCAACGAGCTTTCCTGGGTCGTCTACGACCAGCGCGGCGTGCATCTTTGCCCTTCCCAATACTGGCTTTCCGAATACGTGCGCCGCACCTGTTTTGACCGTCCCAATATCTGCAATTCGATTGATGACTACGCCTTTACGCATGCTGAAAAGGTCAATTGGATGGGCGATGAAGAAGCGATACGCACGCAATTCCGCCGCATGAGTGATGCTTTTGCCGGGCAGTTAACAATCGTGATTACAGACCCTGACCATTTGGAATTCACCCTCCATGGCGCCGACAAAGCTTCCGGCTTGATTGATTTGATCGATTGTATGGGCATCGCCAAAGAAGAAGTGCTCGCCTTCGGCGACAGCAATAATGACGTGACGATGCTCTCCTGGGCGGGCCTCGGTGTGGCTATGAGTCACGGAACTTCGCAGGCGCGTCTGGCCGCCAAGATGATTTCGCCCCCGGGAGATGAAGGTGCAAGCCTGGCTCGCGCCGTCGACTCAATTCTCTCGACGGTTTAGATTTCCCAACCAATGCACGCAAGATGCGGTCGTTTTCAGGGGTAGACCCAGGACACGGCCGTATCTTTCTAATACCTTGGATAAACAGGATTGCGTCTCAACACTTGCGGCATGCGCAGGTTGTGATAATACTGCCGCTGCTCGCATGGACTGCAGTGTCTGGGCTGTTCGGAGCTGTAAGGCTGATAGTCGAAATCGCGGCGATAGGGCAGCGGACGATAGAATTCACGCGGCATATCGGTGTTTGGATTCCAGCGCTGATCATAATCACGGCCGCGATCATAACGGTCGTAACGATCATTACGATCATAATCGCGATTCTGGTTGCGCATAAGTCCATTCAAAAAGATATTGATCACGCCACCCGGCTCGTTGATGATTCCGCCTCTGGGATAACCCATGTCTTGCGGGTACGGGCGTCTATACTGCGGCTCGTCGTCAGGCATCCGCCTGTCACCCTGCGGGCAGTGGCGGGGTTGGGGCTGATCAACAGGCGGCAAAGGCTCTTGTTGAACAGGCGGCAAGGGCTCGACTTTGATAGGAGGCTCGACTTTGGTCGGCGTTTGTTCTTGCTGTGAGCCAGGAATCTTCAGGCACCAGTTTTCTTTGACAAAGCCGGTATTGCAATCAAGCGTTTTGTATCTGTCATGGTTAGCCTGAACAATGGCATCTTGCATGGATTGCAGCGAGTCTCGATTGACCGCTTGTCCGGAGTCTTTCAATGCGCGTTCGGCGATGGTCGACAGGCAATCGCCCCATTTCACTTTATATTCGCCGTTTTCATTCAAGTCTAAGGGCTTGGTTCTTTGCACATCAGAGTCAGCTTTCCATTGCTGAGCGCGGGGAGTGCTGTAATCCAGGTCCGGCTTGAAATTACAAATCGAGGAATTATCGCTTTGACCGGTTTGCTGATCGCATTTATGCCAGGCGCCGTTATCTGTGGACATATCAAATTCCTTATTTCAGCTGCTGGACGGGGAGTCCAGTGGCTTAAGGTTGGTTGCAAGAGGGAAGGACTTTCGTCCGCGTATTCGTTATTAAATATCCGGCCCGCCGATTTGCATATGGTGATTTTCCCACGGGCGCACGCGCTTGTTACGCTTCGACACATTCAGCTTTACGTGAAAGGTCCGTGGGGCGGACAATTTGCCAGTTGCAAGGCGCAGGTGATGGAGAGGCTAATTTGTGTTTTCCGGAATTATTGAAGAAGTCGGTCAAATTACCGAAATAACTCAGACTGAAGATGGCTGCCGCCTGACCATCGGCGCCAGCAAGGTTGTAGACCCGGTCAATCTGGGCGATTCCATATCTGTAGATGGAATTTGTCTGACGGTGGTTAGTTTCAATGCCCAGTCATTCTCTGTTGAGGCTGTGCTGGAGACGATGAGACGGACCAAACTGGGCGAAAAGAAAGTTGGCGACGGGGTCAATTTGGAAAGGGCCGTTACTTTGAATGACCGCCTGGGAGGGCATCTTGTCACCGGACATATCGATGGGGTGGCTGTCGTTTCTAAAATTGAAGAAGATGGTTTTTCCAAACTGATCACCTTCGAGCTGCCCGGCGAACTGGCCCCTTACTTTGTCCCCAAAGGTTCTGTGGCCATAGACGGCGTCTCTTTGACAGTGGTCGACTGCCCGATTCCCCAAGCTGGTGAAAGTCTCAAATTCAGCGTCGCTCTCATTCCCCACACTCTTGAGGTAACTACCTTTAAGTCTCTTAAGCCTGGTCTCAAAGTCAATATCGAAACCGATGTAATCGCCCGCTATGTGGCGCGCTGGCTTGAACCTCATCTCGATGAGAAGCTTAAGAAAGTGGCGGCGAAGATATCTTCCGGCGCCTCAAACGGATAGACTTTGGTAGGGCTTGAAAACGGTATCCGGGCGACATGAGGCGATGATAATGAAGGCAGATATTGACCCAGCTACATGCGCAATAGAAGAGGATCGATTCGATTCGATTGAAGAGGCTCTGGATGATATTCGCCAGGGCAAATTTGTCGTCGTCTCCGATGATGAGAGCCGCGAAAACGAAGGTGATTTGATCTGTGCAGCCGAGCTGGTCACACCGGCCATGATCAATTTCCTGGTCACCGAAGCGCGCGGATGGGTATGCCTGGCTCTCAGCCATGAGAAAGCTCAACAGCTTGAATTGCCGATGATGGTGGACAACAACACCGAATCGCAATCGACTGCCTTTACAGTCACCATCGATGCTGATACCAAATTTGGTGTGACGACCGGAATCAGCGCTTATGACCGCGCTACCACAATTCGCGTTGCCGTCGATTCAATGTGCAAGCCTGCCGACTTGCGCCGCCCCGGTCACGTGTCGCCCCTCATA
>CAZHEZ010000068.1:0-33144 GCA_964531315.1 uncultured Candidatus Obscuribacterales bacterium
CGTAATACGGCTTCCGGCGCATAGGTATTGGTGAAAGCTTGAAAGTACGCCAGGAATTTTTCAGCCTTAAAACGGCGGCGAATTCTCTCGATGCCTGTCAGCAGCTGCTCTTTGACACTGAGAACCTGATTGATGGTGGGCGCACCCGATCCGCGGTCGTCGCAGAATGTGCAGCCACCCAGGGCCCTTGTGCCGTCTCGATTCGGACAGGTAAAACCGGCATCAATGGGAACCCTGTATACGCGCGCCGAGAATTTCTTCTTAAGGAATGCGTTAAAACTGGTATATCTGGGTTGAGTTTGGCTGCTGCATGTACTTTTGTCAGCACAGGCGCCATTTTTGTCTGTGTTTTTGCTTATTTTTTGGCCGTCCAGTGTCCGCATGTTTAAGCCGCCAAGCAAGTATTCCGAGCCCTGAATGCTTTGCTCGGTTAGATGACTTTACTACATTTGTTGAGTTTACAACAGGAAGCGAGCACGGATGTAAACGGGCGCCTGATAGGTTCGTCGGCAAAGAATCCGTTCCCAAGTGCCGGTTTATGGACCGGTTGACCATGAAGCGCGTTAAGACCGGAGGTTGGAGAAGTTGACACCCCTCAACCGGTTTTGTTATTCTGGCCTTTCACTGGAACTCTGACTTTGCAGTCCGGGCAGTTCACGCTGTTCAGATTATCATCTTGCCCCCATCGTCTAGAGGCCCAGGACACCTCCCTTTCACGGAGGCGACGGGGATTCGAATTCCCCTGGGGGTAATCTTTATAAGTTCCGAGCTTACCGGTTGCACTGAGTGCGACCGGTAATTTTTTTGTTGCCAAGGAACGAAGAAACCTCGATTGAAAGGGCTGCGTGAGCGGCGAAAAAACCTGCCAGTATTCTTTCTCCGGGTTCTACTATTCGTCGTACAATAAAAGCATCGGACACATTAGAGTCCTTGCCATGCCTGAAGCCACCGACAATGAACAAAAGGTTCTCCGCTTAGGAGAGTTGCTAACGCAAGTAGGCATCGTGCAGCCGCATGAATTGACGGAAGCAATCCAGACTTCAAGCGAAACTGGTTTGCCCATTGGTCGCGTGCTGATCATGTCTGGATATTTGACCGATCAAGAACTGCAGGCCGCGGTGCAAGCGCAATCACTGGTCAAGGATAAAGTGATTGAACTTGATCTTGCCCTGAAAGCATTGCAGACAGTCTCTCAAGAAGGTCTTACTCTGGAACAAGCCTTAAGGACACTGGGCTGGGTTAATAAACGTTCTGCCACCACTGCGAAATTAGGCGAATTCTTGATCGCCGCCGAATTGTGCAGCCAAGAACAACTTGATGAGGCCTTGCGCACCAGCCAGGAAACAGGCTTACCTTTGGGCCGCATTCTTGTTCTTACCCAGACAGTTTCGGACGAACTTTTGACTGCCGCTCTCACTGCTCAAGTCTTAGTGCGCGACAACAAAATCACTAAGGACGAAGCCATCCAAGGGCTAGCTTCCGCCCGCAGAAGACGAGTAAGCATCGAAGTCTCTCTAAGCGATCATGGATTCTACAAAGCTCCCATTCGCGCCTCGATCAAGTTAGGCGAATTGCTGGTACTGGCTGGACTGCTCAATGAAAGCGATTTGATGACTGCTCTTGAATTAGGACTGGCCAGAGAAATGCCGGTCGGACAGGTGCTTGTCCAGACAGGACAAATGACCAGAGCCGGTCTGGATGCCGCATTGAAAATTCAAGATATGGTCGGCAATGGAACTCTTCATGCCCTTCAAGCCGCCGAAGCGTTGAGACAAATAGTCTTGAAAAACATCTCCATAGCTCAGGCTGTAGCTGAATTGGGTCTGCTCAAATCTGATCCATCAGAAACCATTCGCCTGGGCGAGATATTGCAAGCTGCTGGCGTTGTATCAGACGATGATATTCAAAAAGCAATTGAACTGAGCACAAAAAATTCTGCCCTAATCGGAAAGATGCTGCTCGTATCCGGCATGATTGACGAGGTAATGCTTCATTCTGCACTCAGATGTCAATTTCTTCTTAGAGAAGGCTTCTTAAAAATGGAACAAGCAGTTGTGGCTCTCAATCACTGCCAAAAAAATCACGTCTCCTTCGACGATGCCCTCCAACAGCTCGGCTGGACATTGCGACCGCGCCCGAAGTAAATTTTCGCCTTGCAAAACAGAGGCTTGGAATTTCAATTGATATCAATTGAAATTCCAAGCCCCATTTCTTGTTTTTTAATTTTATTGATGTCAGCAGCGATTTCTAATCAAATCATTTGAACTTTCTGCTCACTCATTACGTTTTACCTAATGAGACGTGGAGAGTGCTTAAATGGCTGGGTTGTATCTTGATCGAGTATTTAATAAGGTGGAAGGGCTATTCCAGGCTTTCACTGCGTTTTGCGATCTGATACCAGATGAAGCTGCGGCTCAAGCACTTGTACTTTCAACAAGATTGGCTCTTGGACCGGTCATATGCAAATCGTGTAATACTCCCAATCAACCAAAAGAGGCACGTGACAGGCACTTTCGTTGCAAGAAGTGCAAAAAGTTAGTTTGGATAACAGCAGGGACGACCTTCGATGGAGTTGTTAAACTTCGCCCATACCTGGCGGCCAATTATCTTAAGGAGCGAGGTATAAAACTCAACCCCCATCAATTCCACGAACTTTTGGAAATTCCGTATAACACGGCGGTTTCGATCTTCAAATCAACTACCCTGATGCTGGTGAGATACTTCATCGATCACAGCGATACGTCTCAAGTCGCACCCTCATCAGTTTTCATTCGAGCAATCTTTAGACGCAGCCGAGAAACCCCAGCGGGATGCCACCCCAGAGAGGAGGAGAGAAGGGCAAGAGAATTGTTCGAAGAACAGCGAAGTGCAGGAAAAGAAAATAGAAGGTCTGAGGGCAAACTGGTCAATCCTCAGACTGTGTCAGGCTTGGATAATGCCGAAACAGAATTGTTAGATTGCATCTCGGCTGAACCGATTCAGTTCGACAGTTTAATTGAACAACTGGGTTGGCCGGCGGGACAGCTTTCCGGGCAGCTTACAATTTTGGAGCTAAAGGGATTTGTATTGAGACTGCCTGGAGAAAATTATGTTCGCAAGGACTGGCAATCCCAGTCCTTGGAGGAGAGCGATTGCAAAAAGAGCGTCAAGCCACGTGTTAATGCAATCATCAAGCACATCTGCAGGCATCATCAAGGTATAGCCAGAAAATACCTGCAATTCTATGTTGCAGATTTTCTCTTTGATGAACATCTGGATAGTTGGAAGGAAGGGACACTTCTAAGAATGTTTCTCGAGGGCGAGAAGATACGTTATAAAGACGTGCTGGACTATGTTACCGAGCTGCAGGTATCAGTATCTGTCCGAGTTTCGCAGACAATGTCTTGTGCTCCGGCATAAAGTCTGAGGCTGCGTGACTAGGCTTGGCGACAAGAGTATCTGCCGATTTCACCCTGTTTCAACTTATACAATCTCTCTGCAATCTGTTCAAGTGAGGAATTGGCGGGCAGACATAATTCCAGGCGTAAAATCTTGGCGTTGTCTTTCAGCAACTTATACTTTTCTGGAAAATTCTTTTTCAAAGCATCTTCAAAAGAGCGCTTGTCTGCTGCCAGAAACACTTGGGCGTCTCTGGTGCTCTTTTCTCCATTCATTCCGGCAAGAACCATCGAGGCAACTGCAAAGTCTGTATTGTCTTCGACCGAAGGCAATCTATCCACAGCCAGATTTACTAATGGCTGAATGGCTTCGTGATGGGCCGGTGCGAATTGCCCATCCGGAGGAGCGGTTTCTGTCGGGCGTGAGGAATGAAAAGGCAAGGTTGATTCTCCCGGGAACGGATAATGGTCCACAGTCAGAGTAGATACTAATGAGTGAATACGTCGTGAAGTTCCCGCTAGGGCGTTTGGACTGGTTGCCTGCAATGAATGTATGCAAGCAATCAGTGTTTAATCCAGCTGCGCTCCAGGGTCTGTCTTTCGCGGGCTTTGAAATATATTGCCACTGCAAGTTTTTCCAGGTGCTGTGCAATTGTGCGATGACCTTGTTTCACAGCATTGTGTTCAAAATGACTTTGCACATCGATAAGCAGGTCTTCCGAGATAAGCCCTGTCACACCCTCGCACATCCGTGTGATCATCACCTGCGGATAGACTTTCATCATCTTATCCCAGTTTTCTTTCATGAAATTCCAGGATAATTCGCGCCCCCATGGATTGAGCATCACAGAACGTACTATATACGGAGCGTTCTGAGTACGTATTTCCCCATTCAGAGTCTTCTCGAGAGTTTTGGCCAGAAGCCCCTTATCTCTAAATCTGGCCAATGCATACATGAATCGCTCTTCTTCTTGAGGAGTTGATGCTTTCTTAAACTGCTGGGCGAATTCTTTGTATTGTGCTTCGTCACCCTGGCTGGCCAGAATACTGATGGCCGCAGCTGCCAGCGCTGGACTGACGGACACTTTTGATTTTTTGTATTGGTTGTATAGAGATTCGGCTTCAGAAATCACATCTTCGTTTTCGCCAAAAGTCCCGACGCAGGCGAAAAGCATCCCATGCAATTGCTCTTTTAAAACGTCTTTAGCGGTCGTTTTCTTCAGACGGCTCCCTGCCAAGTCTGTGCCGATTTTCTGAAGTGCAGGTACGACCAGTTCATTTACGTATTCTTTGAGGCAGCTGCGGTGACCTTTTCCAACCACCATATTCAAGTAGGTGATGGCACCGATCAAAACAGTCCAGACATTCTTGTCCGCCTCATCTCTAAACTTATAGCTATGCCGGAAAAACTCCTTCAGCTCAGATGAACCGTTCAATGTAGATGCCCACAAGTCGCTCAACAATCCGAAGCGCTCGATTGCCGTCAGGTCTGTGTAGAGAACTTTCGTCAGTGCGGACAGATCTTCGTCGGAGTATGAGCAACGATAAAATCCATGGCCTCCGGCGTTAAGGAGCAACCAATCAGCTTTATCACCCAATCTAATCTCTGTTGAGTGTCCACTTAACAGAACCCGCCCGGTTACCCGTTCTTTTCCAAATGCCGCGCAATATATGATCGGCACCTGGTAACGCGAAACACTCTCTTGTTTTACGTATGACCTCTTCTCTTCCGGCAGGTAGAAGAACCGGTGCTGTGTTAATAGCCACCGCTGCCCTCCTTCTTCTCTGGAGGCATGAATAATCGGATAGCCGCCCTGGAAAATCCAGGAATCCATCAATTGTCTGACTGGCTGCTCGGATTTTTCTTCAATTGCATCCCATAAATCTGTGGTTTCGGTATTGCTATATTTATGGTTATTCAAATAATGACCGATGCCCAGCCTGTAGTTTTCCGGTCCCAAATACTGCTCCAACATTCGCAAAACTGATGCGCCTTTTTCATAAGTCAAAACGTCGAACATGCCTTCGGCATCCTCCGGCTTTCTGACTGTGAATTCAATCGGGCGTGTGCTCAGGAGTCCATCGGTAGAGAAGGCTGCTCCTCTGGAAACCCCGAAGGTATCCCAGCGTTTCCAATCAGGTTGCCATTCATCAATGGCCAGCATCTGCATGAAAGTGGCAAAGGCTTCGTTTAGCCAGAGTCCATTCCACCAGCGCATGGTGGCCAGGTCTCCAAACCACATATGTGCCAGTTCGTGGGCAATCACATCTGCGACGCGCTCCAATTCCGGCTGTGCAGCTGTCTTTTCATCGACAAGCAGAGCATTCTCCCGAAAGATCACGCAGCCGAGATTTTCCATCGCCCCAAACATAAAATCCGGAACCGCAACTAAATCCAGCTTTTCGCCAGGATACTTAATCCCGTAATAACGATTGAAAAAGGACAGCGATGCTGAAGCGACTCGCTCTGCAAATGATGCCAATTTGGTTTTTCCGGCCGGAGTCCAGACTCTGAGAGGAGTTCCGTCCACTAAAACTGGCTTGGTCGATTGTAAATTGCCGATCACGATTGCGACCAGATAAGTCGACATTTTCATGGTCGGTTTGAAGTGCACAACTTTTTTGATGCTTTTTGTTGGCTTGCTTGACTTGCTTGCTCTGGGAGCTTTAGATGATTTGTCGGGGCTGGAAGACTTTTCTTGCGTGCCTGCCAACTCTTCGGATTCAATAGGCGAATTGGAAAGAGTTATCGCGTCGCTTTCCACCACGACTGAGATTTTAAAAACAGCTTTGAAATCTGGCTCATCAAAGCAAGGAAAAACTCGCCTGGCATCGGTTGGTTCACATTGAGTGACGGCCAGAGTACGTTTGGTGCCGGATTCATCAGTATAAGAACTGCGATAAAATCCGTGCAGCTTGTCGTTGAGAATGCCGGCAAATTCAATAACCAACCGCCAGCGCCCTGGTTTAATGGTTTTGGCAAAGCTCAGTTTAATGCGCTCGTTGTCAGCATCCAGAGTCGTTTTTGCTGTAAATTCCTTGCCCGTCTCAAGATCTATTGCCTTGGCTGACCCAATTGTTAAATCAAGACTGTTCAGTAAAATTTCGCTGGCTTCAGCCAGGATATCGACTTCAATTGTCACTGTTCCGGAAAACGTGCCTGCTTCAATCTCGGGAACCAGGCGCAGCCCGTAGCTCTCTGGAATGACTGTACGCGGCAGCCTGTAGGAAACGGTCTCATCCAATACCAGGCGCGTTTCGGTGGACATAAATCGTTGCCCTCTTTAGTACTTGGGTGGCAATTAAGTGCCGGAGAGGTTAGCATATTGAGACTTTGATTTCATTTCGGCAGGCGGCTCGTTTCCCCGGCTACCGAGGAGCTTGTAATCTGCAAGCGCCTGTCGGATTTGTTGACTTAACGGCAAAACGCAATGAGAGGTTAAGCGAAAATGGCAGAAGCAGCCACAGTCCAGAGCATTACCAAACTGGCTCAGCAATTGCGCGTCGACAGCATCAGGTCGACTACGCAAGCCGGTTCGGGGCATCCCACTTCTTCCATGTCGGCGGCCGACCTGATGGCTGTCCTGATGACCAATTACCTGCGATATGACTTCAAAAAGCCGGAGCATCCAAACAATGACCGTTTGATTTTTTCCAAAGGCCATGCCTGCCCGCTTCTGTACTCCCTCTACAAAGCTGCCGGTGCAATCAGCGACGCAGAATTGCTCAGTCTTCGCAAGATGGGCAGTCGTCTTGAAGGTCACCCTGTGCCGGAAATTCTGCCCTGGGTCGATGTCGCCACCGGCTCTTTGGGACAGGGTCTGGCCTTTGGAACAGGTATGGCGCTGGCCGGCAAGTATCTGGACAAACTTCCATACCGCGTCTGGGTTTTGCTGGGTGACAGCGAAATGGCCGAAGGTTCGGTCTGGGAAGCAATGGCTTGCGCCTGGCACTACAAACTGGACAATATGACCGCTATTCTGGATATGAATCGCCTCGGCCAACGCGGCGAAACAATGCTGGGCTGGCATTCTGACGTTTACGCTGAAAGGGCACGCGCCTTCGGCTGGCACACAATTGAAATCAATGGGCATGACCTCGATGCTATAGATGCTGCTTACAAAGAAGCGATTGCTACACAAGGCAAGCCTACTTTGATTATCGCAAAGACTGAAAAAGGCCATGGCATTCCGCTCACCGCCAACAAAGACAACTGGCACGGCAAGCCGCTCAGTGCCGAGCAAGCTGCTGAAGCAATAGAGCAATTGGGGGGTATGCAAAATACGGTCATCGAAGTGAAAAAGCCGGAAGACAAGCAGCAGGCCAATGCAGGTCGTCCAGTAAGAAAGTACGAAATGCCCAAGTACGAATCTGCAGTCGCGACAAGAGAAGCCTACGGAGATGCGCTCAAAGCTCTGGGCGCCGCTAACGATAATGTAGTTGTAGTCGATGCGGAAGTTTCCAACTCAACTTACGCTGACAAATTTGCGCATTCGTTCTTGGAGCGCTTTTTTGAGATGTATATCGCCGAACAATGCATGGTCGGTGTCGCCATTGGATTGGCCAATCGCAATAAAATTGCATTTGCTTCCACATTTGCCGCTTTCCTTAGCCGTGCCTACGATTTCATCCGTATGGGTGCGATCTGCCGCGCCAACATCAGGCTGTGCGGATCTCACGCCGGTGTTTCCATCGGTCAAGACGGACCGTCACAGATGGCTTTGGAGGATCTGGCCATGATGCGTGCCATTCATGGCAGCATTGTGCTCTATCCTTCAGACGGAGTGTCTGCTGCTCATCTGGTCAATACCATGGCCGAAACCAAAGGCATTTCGTACATGCGAACCACCAGAGAAAAGACTCCCGTGTTGTACAAAAACGACGACACCTTCCCCATTGGTGGCAGCAAAACTCTGCATAGCTCAGCCAAAGACAAAGCTACTTTGATAGCTGCCGGCATCACTCTTCATGAGTCTCTCAAAGCATATGAAGAGTTGAAGAAGGAAGGCATTGAAGTGCGTGTCATCGACCTTTATTCAGTCAAACCGGTGGATAAAGAGACCCTGCAAAAAGCTGCCAAAGAAACGGGAACCTTGATTGTCGTCGAAGATCACTGGATGGAAGGCGGACTGGGCGACGCTGTCCTCGATGCATTCGCTTGTTGCGAAAAGACAGCAAAATCAGCATGCGCCACCCCGAAATTGGTCAAACTGGCAGTGCATGACATGCCCGGTTCCGGCACTCCGCAAGAGTTGTTGGATGCCGCCGGAATTTCAGCCAAGCACATAGTTGCAGCAGTTAAGTCCCTTTAGAAAACAAAAAGGGCTGGTGCCGTCTGCCTCGCCAGAATTCCCGGCACTTGACTTTGGACGTCCTTCAGTGCCTTGGAATTTCAATTGATATCAATTGAAATTCCAGACTTAAGATTCCTGCACGCCCAGTTGCACCCCCTGACAACCCGGGCGTTTTCTGCGCACATTTTGCCGGTGCTAGTCGGCCTCATCGACTGGGATTTGTCTTATGCTGCGGAAGCAAAGAGTTTCTTTGCGACCAATATCAGTTTCCAGTTGGATGGGAATCAGTGTATCCAGCTGCTCATAGATTTCGCTGTAGCGAACGAAGTTCTGTTTCCGCAGCTCAGAAACAAGTCCGTCCAATGACTGGTTGGGAACCCGAATCGTAACGATTAAATTGCGATTGAGAGTCAGATCCAGCCGCAAAAGAACAAGCGCGCTCGCGCATGCCGCCACCTCTGCTTCCGACATCAACCCTAATTTCGATTTGACGAAGATCGCCACTCGATCGCGTTCACTAATAGGAATTGGCCCGTACTTTTTGCTGCCTAATGGGGCGCTCCTCTGATACCAGAGGTCTTCATAGCGGAGTGCCGGTGCATAGCGGTTGCCTTTCGTATCTTTATGGCATTCCACTTTCACTTTTACGACCGAATTGAGTCGTGTACCAGAAAAATTGATGTAATTCTTGAGTTCGCTGCATTCAAGATCTATTACATTGTCAAACTGGCTGAGATCCACCATCTGTGGTGGCAATAAATTTCTTTCGTTGTACCTTAATGCAGAGCCGCCGTCGCGTCCACCGCCTTGCAATAGAAAGGCGGCGCAGGAGATCAAAACCAAATTGAATTTTTGGTTCATTGCTTCCGCTCATAGTTAGCCACAGGATAAATTCCCAAAAACCGTCCATCAGTCCCGGTTTTCGAAGCCAGTAATGCTTAACTAGTGTTTACCTTCCTGGGGCGACCGTAAATTACGATCCTTTCTGGCGCGCCATTTCTACCGTCGCCAGTGGCGCTTGGCGTTTTGGGTCACGCCAATGCGACAGGGCTACCCTAACATACTTGTTGGGTTAGGCTGTACTGTCGGTCGTCAAATGTCCATTGACGGCGCGCTTGGGGCTTTGGTAAGTTGGGGGTGGAAGCCGAAATAGTCTTAACTTCATTACTAAAGTTACTCCAGAAGTGGCTGCTTAACTGCAATTCGGCCATGCGCTTCTTGAGCGGCTTTCCATCATTGGCGCTTATATTTGTGTTTGATTGTCTTTGGCTCTGCCCGAGTCTGCGTTTGGCGTTGGCGAGAGTTGTCGACCTTCGGATAAGGAGGTTTTCCGTGTTTTACATCGTGGGTAAAAAGAAAAATCTGTTGCTCGGTGCATTGGCTCTAATTCTGCTTTTGCCGCCTGCTGCTTTGGCTCAGCAAGTGATAAAGAAGTGCTCTATCTTTCCGACCGACAATATTTGGAATCGGCGAGTCGATACGTTGCCATTGGATCCTAACTCAGCTACCTTTGTCAGCACAATTGGCGCTGCTACACACTTCCATCCGGATGTCGGAAACGATATCAATTCCTTCGGCATTCCATACAATCTAAAGGGACAAGGTAAGGTCTTTCCCGATTTCGATTATGCCGACGAAAGCGATAAGGGACCTTATCCCGTATCGACCAAGCTCCTTATTGAAGGTGGAACATGGGCGGCGACGAATGGCGGTGACCGTCATGTCTTGGTTGTCGATACCAGTAAGAAAATCCTGTACGAACTCTGGGACACCTTTCCGGAAGCCAAAAAAGGCATTCACGCCGGATCCGGTGCCATATTTCCACTCAGTACAAATGCCCTGCGCCCAAACGGCTGGACCTCTGCAGATGCAGCTGGGTTGCCGGTCTTTCCAGGATTGCTCAACTATGATGAAGTGGCGACCGGAGCCGTCCGCCACGCTCTGCGTTTCACAACCAGGCGCACCAACGGATACATCTGGCCGGCCCGCCACCAGGCCGGACCCCAGACGGCTGGTTATCCACCCATGGGTCAGCGCTTCCGGCTGCGGGGCAGCTTCGATGTCTCGACATACACACCAAGAATGCAGGTCGTTCTCAATTGCCTGAAGCAATACGGCATGTTCGTGGCAGACAATGGCTCCGACTGGTTTATGACTGGTGCTCCAGACAAGCGCTGGGTGAATACAGAGCTCGATCAGTTGAAAAACCTTACCGGAGCCGACTTCGAGGCAGTCGATGAGCGGGCCTTGATGGTCAACCCAGATTCGGGGCAATCACTCTGATGCGATTTTGTCACAGGCAGTCGTCAAACCGCGATGCCAGAGGAAGCATGCTCTTCCTCTGCATCGCGGTATTGGCTGTGATATTGATGGTTGTGGGCGTTGCTTTTTCTTTCTATCTGATTTTCTTCTCTCACAAGCATTTGCAGAATTGGTCTGAGGATATCGCCCTTGATTGTGCCCGCCAGCTCAATGAAAACGACCATGGCGGCAAAATCAACAATCTGCTCGGGCACAGCCGAGAATTGGTATACAGCACGCGGCAGCTTTACTACAAAACCAACAATGAAGAGTTCAAGTCGCTGCAGGGACTAGCGGCACAATTGCTCGAACAATCACGCAGCGGAGCCACTCTTGTTTGCGATGAACGCAAGCGCTATGCCGATCTGTCCATGCAAAAGATTCGCAAGATTGCAAAAGATGCAGGCACTGGCAATCAGCGTGGGTTGTTCTTGACCAATTTTTCGGCTGGGGGGGCAGAGGTCGTCGAGCTTAAGGTTGGTGACCTGGAGCAAGTGGCATCCAATGTGGAGGTATCATCCGGCGTTGCCGGTCTTGTTTCCTACGACCAGCAGCAAAATTACATCAAAACTGGAAAACTTGTCGACTTGTACAAGCCTAATGTCAATCTGAAACTGCCTGGCGAGGATTGCGATCTCGACTTTCAGCTCGCCTCTCTGCCTGCCCCTGTAAAAGGCAATGCAGCGCCATTGCGTCTGACACGGGGACAGGGTTTTAAGCAATCCCTGATTTTGAGAAGCGCCGGTGAAGACAAGACAGGGAAATGCACGGTAATACCATCTGCGGTACAAGTGGTAATGACCATGAACGTAAATCAAAATGTAGTCGGCAATTTTGCCTCGAAAACAGAAACAGTCAATACGGCATGTGCCAATGGAGCTTGGTTGGAACCTTAGCCAGACGGCGCAGAGTGCAACTACCGAGAGCATTTACAGAGAGCGTATTATGTATATCAGAAAACCACAAAAACCAGAAAGAGCAAAGCAGAAGAATCTCCGTTCGCCTAAAGGCAGTGCTCAACTTAGTGAATTCGGCGCCGCCATTTTTCTGCTTTTTTCATGCATCGTCATCCCCCTCATAGATCTGTCGATAATTCCGCTCCGCCTCGGGCTCGGCAAATCGATAGTCAATCACAGAGTGCACCAACTTGCTCAAAGCGAGTGCTTAAGCGAAGCATTCAAAGCCTTCAGCGATGGCGACTTCCACAGCGGTTTGACCGCTATTGGCGGATTCAGCACCAGGTCTACACAACTTGCCCTGGTGGCAACCTCGGTAAAGAATCCCAGTCAATCCGTGAAAGTAAACCGCCCCGGTGCACTCCCTCTCGACTGGCTGCCCGGAGGCATCAAGGGTCCTTGCATCTATCGCCTGGATTTGACCGTTGATGCGGAAATTGAACCACTGATAACGGCTCGTGTGCCGGGCCTGCAAATTCCTGGTTTGACACGCCCCATACCCTTTCTGTTGCGCGAGGAATCGACCTGGGAAAACCTTGGCTGCGACCCGTCCAGTGGCGAATTTTATGTGAATCGATAACATCAACTCCAGCTTCAAGACTTCTCGATTTTTAGACTGTCCGTTCAGGAATTGTTCAGGCAAGATTCGCTAATCTGGTCGGGTCAGGCACATTCATTGGTGTTGCGCAATGTCCTACCATTCATCGCTTGCTCAGCCATTTAATGGCTCGGAGTCTGAAGAAGGAAACCTGGCTTCAGGCAGTTGTGGAGCCAACTACTTTCAATTCAGCGGCGCCGACTGGTCGTCCGCCCAGGCCAGAATCTGTGCAAACCTACCTGAAAAGCCGGATTTCGAGATTGTTGATGGTTCGCAACAGAATAAATATGAGTATGCCCAAGACGACCTCAAAAATGCCGAAAGCACTGCCGCACGGCTGACGGCGTTGGAAAAAATCGCCGCCAGCGGCACAGACAGCTTTGCCTTCCAGGACAAAGATGGCGTAGAAAGACAGTTTAGAGTGGAAACAAACAAGTGCGGCGACAAGACGCTTATCCATTGCTATGGCAAGGATTCAGAGGGTAACGAACAATTAGTTATGCGCGTGGCACGCAATGCCAGCGGAGAACTGGAGCCGGAGAAAAGCAGAGACGGAAAGCCCGTTTCATACTACGGTGACAACTGGTCGCACACCATGCAGGGGAAATCTGTTTTAGTCGCCGAGAGCAGAAACGAGCACTGTCATGATCATCAACCGGCTGCTCAAGCGGGCCAACCACCGCACAGAAGTCAATCGATGCACCGGCGCGATGATTGCGATCACAACAAAAGTGATCGCCGGTCGTTCAGCAAACATGAACGCGACCGAGAGCGAGAACGCGACAGAGAGAGCGAACGCGACAGAGAGAGCGAACGCAACCGAGAGCGAGAACGCGACAGAGAGAGCGAACGCGACAGAGAGAGAGAATGCGACAGAGAGCAAGCCGCCAAGCAAGATCGCGATCGAGACTGTGACCGCGATCTAGACAGAGATCGCGATCGAGACAGAGATCGCGATCCGCACTACCGCGACGGAGAATCTTGTCGTCCGCTCGATAAGAATCCTGGACTACGGCTGGATATCGGCAGAACCCTGGCGGATTTGGCAATGCTGGCGGCGCCATTTCTAATGGCGCAAATGAACAACAGCAATCGCTGCCATGAATATTACCCATACCGCCATTATCCCGGCAACTTGCCCGAGCGGGGATGCCGTAACTACTACGATGGAAACGGAGCAAATTACCGATCAAATTACGGAGCAAACTACGGATATCAGAATTTCAGAAACCAACCAAGAGGGTTCTGTCGTTAGCGCCTGCTTCTTACATAAGGCTGCAGCGCACTGAGAATGGCTGAATATCCGGCATTGTAGGTTGGGTGTAGATTATCCCTTTGGAAAATGCCAGGACGCAGGTTGCCGCGACTGTCCGTAAGTTGCGGTCCGACATCAACAAATTTGACACCGGGCACGCTCTGCAGTTGCTGCTGCACCAGGTCGTTTACTGCCTTGACTTGTGCGCGCGCCGAATCGTTTGCCGAACCTCTAGGCAGAATGCCCATTACGACAATTTCTGTGCCCGGCATGCGATTGGACATTTCTTTGACATTGGCGAGAATGCCGGCAGCGATCTTGTCTGTCGATTGAGAGCCGATATTGTTGGTGCCGATTAGAAGAACCGCAGTGTCAGGCTGTTTTCCGCCTGGGAAATTGGCTTCACCATCCCTGAGGCGATAAAGGAGGTTTTCTGTTCTGTCGCTGTCGACACCGAAGTTTTCGCTGCCGCCGGCGAAGGATTTGAAGTTGGGATTCAATTGCAGACCGTGTGTAATTGAATCACCGTAGAATGCCACTGTCGGCGCTCCTCGTCTTACCTTGGCGAGGTTCTCGTTGTGCCCGTTGCGCCATGCAGAAGTGTTTTTTGCTTGTGGTGTGATTTCCATGCCCGGATTGATATTGCGCGGTCCGTATGAACGGTCCGGGTTTGCCCCTTGCAAAAGATCTCTGGTCGTTTGTGGCGTCAAAGGCACATCATTTGAGGGTTGCCGCTGAGTCAGGTCAGGCATGCGCAGGTTGGCAGACAACGGCCGTCCGCTCAAATCCGGTGTGCGGGGGTATCCGCTCAAATCCGGAGTACGGGAATATCCGTAATCGGGGTTGCGAGAAGATCCGTTCCAGTTGGGCGTGACAGATGACCCGTTCAAATCAGACGAGCGCGGACGACCGTTGAAGTCGTAATAATTGGGAGTCCTGTTTAACTGAGCGCCGCCTTCAGGCCGGCGCGGACCACCGTTAAATTCATAGTAATTGCGACTGCTGTTTGGAAAAGGCGCTGGATCATTTTGGCGCGGGCGTCCGTTGAAGTCATAATAGTTTGGCGTTGTTTGCGTCTTTTGCAGCTCCTGGCGCTGCCCTTTGTCGGGTGACGTGTCGATGGCAGTGCCGATGCCAATGTTGTTCGGATTGGCAATATTGTTTTTCTTGGCCAGCCGATTGACTTCGCCCATGATTTCGCCGTTGCTGGGCTGTTGTCCGTTGTTTTTCTTGAAACTTGCCGAAGCGATATCCCAGAGCGTATCGCCGTAGCGAATGTGGTGAATGGGCTTGCCAGCCGAAATATTCGCTTCGCTCTCGCGTCTTGCTTCCACTCTTGCGGCCGCCCAATCGGCACGCACGCCGTTGTGGTGTGCTTCCTTTTGAATCTCCAGATTGGGAATCACTCGTTTGTCTACGAGGTCGCTTTGATTATTCGCTGCCAGAGCCAGCTGTTGAGGCGTGTATCTGTCTTTGCCATGGGGCAGCGCAGAAACGTAAGCGCGGTCATCGTTGGAGTCGGCGTTGTTGGTAAGCTCGAAGTTCTGCGACTTTCTGGTCATCTTCTTCGAAGGTAGTTGCTGCCTTCCCGAGCGACTTCGCTCAGGGGGAGAAACTTTTGATTAGCGGAATGGGAAAAACGGTGATCTGATCTTAGAAACATTAATCATCAATGTAAATGGGAGAATTCCCATACGGTTACCCAGTAAGGTTTTCCGGTCACGACTTCCAGATTATGGAAAAACTGTTATGGAGACGTGAACGACGCCTAAAATCTGGAGATTGCCTGAGCGCTCAAAAAATCCACTGCTCGGCACGCAGGAGTTCGACGGCTATTTCGCGAATTTTGCCGGCGAAAAGAAACTGTTTCAGTTCCAGTTCATTCAATTCATGTAGATTGAGCATGCCGTGGTCGTTTCTAGTGGGATACTTCAAAGGTGTATTCCAGAAAGGCAACTTGCCCGGACCAGGCTCGATTTGCCCGACGTCTTTGGGCGAAAATGGAATTTCGTGATAGTTGTCCAGCCAGTCTTGCAGAATGTCGCCTATTCGCTGGACTGTTTTTTTCATGTAGTCGGCGCCCTCATCAGTCAGGTTGGATGATGACGCTTCAAAAAGGTGCGGATACTTTTCGGCGGCCCGCAGCATGGCTTGCTCAATTTTTGCGTGCCCGGTCGCGCAAGTGTCTTTCGGACCAATGACGATTCCGGAAAACAGGTAAGTCATGATACCAATCACGCGCTCCATCGCATTTTTCGTGCGGCGAAGCCCTTCCACAGCCAGTTTCTGTACTTCAGGCCTGATCACGCGGAAGGAATCGGCAAAACTATTGACGGCCGAATCCAGCGAATTATGAATGGTCGGATCTTCAAAGATTGCCTCGGTATCCGGACCACGCAAGAGTGCTATTTTGGCAAAACCTTCCGGATGGTTGTAATTGATTGAGTGATCTCCGGCAATGACGGCATGGGCAACCTTAGAGTCCGAAGTCTCCGGATGGGGAACGAACCAATCGTCAACCCCAATATTGACCAGAAGCTGGCGTTCGGCCGGAGAAAAATCGATGGTGGACAGATCGGCGGTCAGATACTCTTTGTTGAATGGATCATTGATCTTGCGCCAGATCGAGCGCACTACTTCCATAACTTGAATTACACTGCTGCTGGCATTTTGCGGCAGCGGTCCTTCCGGTGTAAAAGGTCCCAGCGCCATTTTTTTGCTCAGCAAAATGGCCACAACATTGGCCATGAATTGCGGAGGCGCAATCTGGTGCTCTTTGACGGCGCGGGTAATGCGCTCTACGCTCTTAATGTCATCCGCTTTTGTGAAATCCATGAAGTAGGAAAGCGCTTGGGCTGCCCCATACGCACCATGGACATTGTGGATAATGAAATTCTTTCTGTTCTTGACGCTGTCTGAGAAAATGGAAGCAAGGATAGCGTCTCGAGTTTCTGTGTGGTTTAGCTGAAGCAGTTTGGCTGCCTCCAAAACTTCTCCCACCTCAGAACGTGTGTGCTTCCAGTTCATGTTCCACTGATAGCTGGAGCCTGGATTGGCAGTATTGGTCGAGCGGTCCAATCTTTCAAATGAATCTCTGACCATAGACAGGGCGCTCCAGATCAAATCCTTGTCTTCACGGGTCAATAGATCATCGGCTTCGATCTTGGCATATACATTGGTAACTTTGCCGTCCGCTCCTCGCACAGGCACATCCTGAAGATCCCCTTTCAAGGACTCCAGGGACTTGTCTATATCAGGGGGGGCCGGAAAGATATCTTGAAAACGGAAATTGTCAGTCAGTCGGCCTAGTTGCTCGGAGAGGATGTCAATCTTGATCGGCTCCAGTTCAAGAGTCCTATTGGTGTCGCGCCTTTTTCTCGGCTCGCCCGCATTTGACCCGGACGGCTCAGAATTGCCGCCTTGCGCCGGTGTATTTGGATTTCTGCCGCTTCGTGGGGGGCTTGACATGAAGTTCTTTCTATTAGCCTGATTCTGAGCGGAAACCTTTGACTGGATATTCCCACATATGGCCATGATAAATCATATCGAAAGTCGCCCCCTAATTGCATGGCCACAGTGTCAGCTCGATCGATAGCATCTTTGTATCTGGCGCAAACATCCGCCGGCACAGCGCTTCAGCCGATCCTGCCTACATCACGACTCGTAAACAGCAGCAAATCCTGACAGAATAAAGTCTTATTCGTTGATGGCATGGAGTCCGGCTCTCTTTGACTAGTTCGACCTCTCCAGACAAAGAGCCCGAAGGCGCTGCCAATGCTCCTGTGTCAAAGCCAGGGCGCCAGGCCTTCGGAAGGCTACAGGCTCATGTCATTTTCATATTCATAGCCTCTCTGGTCACCTTTCTGCCGGGACTGCACGCTTACGGCATCATCGATCCCAGCGACGGGCTGTATGCCGAAGCAGCCAGGGAAATGCTGGAGCGCTCCGACATTGTCACTCCCTCATCCAATTACCAGCCGTTTTTCGAAAAGCCAATTCTGATTTATTGGATGATCCTGGCGTCTTACAAGATTTTGGGCGTCCACGAAGTCAGTGCTCGCTTGCCGGAAGCTTTGTGCGGAGCCTTATGCGCTGTGGCTTTGCTCCTCTTTGTTCGCCCGTTTTTGGGTGCTAGAGCGGCTCTTTTTGCGGCTCTCGCCTTGCTTTCTACGCCGCTTTTCGTGGCTGTCGGGCGAATTGCCGTCACAGATGTTCCCTTGACCCTGTTCATGATGCTGGCAGCCCTCGGTCTGTTTTCGCGTTTGCAGGGCGCCCACTGGATTTCCATTGCCATTGCCTACATTGTCCTGGGTTTGGCTTTGCTCCTCAAAGGTCCGGTCCCTGTCGTATTGATAGTTTTTCTTCTCTTGCTTTATATGCTCCTCATTTGTCCCAAAGGAGTGCAGGATCGGTATCGCTGGTGGTGGCAGAAGCTGAGTTTATTGCATCCTCTTTTGGGGGCGGCAGTGATTCTATCGATTGCCGCACCCTGGTACATCGTGGAAGGAATAACCACCAAAGGCGAGTTTTACCAGGAGTTTTTCATCAGACAAAACTGGGGCCGCGCTCTGGGCACTGTCAATCATCAAAATGAGTTCTGGTTCTACGCGCCAGTTTATCTGGGCGGCTTTTTCCCATGGTCAATTTTGACTTTGGTAGATGTTCGCCGCTATTTTGCGCTCCTGAAGAATCGCCGCTTGCTCACCCGCAGAAGCCATCTCGAGTTCTTTTCGCTCTTATGGCTGCTTTTGATCTTGGCCATATTCTCAGTTTTGAAAGCCAAACTTTCCACTTTCATTTTGCCGGCGGCACCGGCTCTGGCAATACTGTCCGGCAGTATGCTGGACAGAGCCATTCGTTTCAACAAGTCCAGACAAATTGGCTGGATTCTTTTGCTCGTTACACTGGTGATGCTTCCGGCTCTGCTTGCCTGCGTCTGCGCTAATTCGGAAAAGATTGGGCTGGATACCAATTCACTCTGCGCATTTGGATGTTTTGGAATTTTTGTCTGGTTCTTTTTGATTTTTGCCGCCCGGGCTGCCTTCAAAAAACAGACTGAGACAGCGATCACGGCGGTGGCCTGCGCTTGCGCATTTGCCTGCGCTACCTTTGTGCCGACCGGGCTGCAGTCATATTATGTCAGCGCCCATTATCCGCTCATATTTTTGCTCAAGCGCATAGTCAGGGACCATGCTCAAGTGGCACTCTATCAGCGCGATTCGCCGGCGGTAACATTTTATTTGCGCCGACCCATCAAAGAAATCAAGACTCATCTAGATTATAAGCACTATGTAGAATCCGGCCAAAAGCCGCATTATCTGCTGGTTACCACAGACATAATCAAGCAAATGAAGGATATTCCCAGCCTCTGGGTTTTGCTCGAAAGAAGAGGGAAATGGCATCTCTTCAAAATCGATCCCTAGAATAGACGGCGTTTAACGACTGCCTGATCAAGTCCTCATGCGATACCCAACGCGGGCAACGTTTTCTATCCAAGATTTGCTGTCTTGCGCGTCATCATCAATGGCCTTGCGAATGCGCACAATCGCTGCCCGCAGACCGGCAGAGGAAGCATCGGAATCTTGATGCCAGACCCGAGTCAGCAAGGCTTCGGTGGAAAAAATCTCGTCCGGGTGGCGCATGAAAAATTCCAGAAGGGCAAAGTCGCGCGGCTGAAGATGCACTTCTTTCCCGCCTTTTGTCAGTCGATGTTTGACCGGGTCGAGAACGATGTCGTGGAGGGCAAGACTGCTGCTTGGCGCTACCGACGGCCGGCGCAAAAGAGCACGCACCCGCGCCACCAATTCTCTGGCATCAAAAGGCTTGGTCAAATAGTCATCGGCACCGCCGTCCAGCCCGACCTCTTTGTCCCGGATCTGGCTTTTACCGGTCAGCATCAGCACTGGTGTCGAGCCACCCCGAGCCCGAAACTTGGTCAATATGTCGATGCCTTGCATATCCGGCAACTGCCAATCCAAAATGATGATGTCGTACTGCCCCTGGCGCAAGTATTCGACGGCGGAGCCGCCGTCGTGAGCCATCTCGACTGTATGATTGGCAGTGGTTAGCGCGTGCTCCACCGTCAAGGCGAAGTCCACGTCATCCTCGATCACCAAAATTTTTGCCATTGGGCTTCCTATCCGACAACCCCGGGACAATTTTAGCTCATACATTTACCCTCATGGAGCTGATAATCCCTCGGCACATGCAAATATATGCGTTGAGCAAACGACCGCCAGCACAAAAAATTCAAAGTCTGACAGAAGGAATTCTCGCTCAGTTGCTAAGCCGGCTTCTTGGCCGGCAGGGCAACGATAAACTCCGAACCTTTGCCTTCCTCACTCTCCACCCAAATGCGCCCGCCATGAACTTCGGCAAACATCTTGCAAATTGCCAGCCCCAGTCCTGATCCGGCTGCTTTATGTTCGCCGTCTATTTGCTGGAAGCGTTCGAAAACCGCATCTACTTTATCTTTTGGAATGCCAGGTCCGGTGTCTCTTACCGAGATTCTCACTTCCTTGTTGTTCTCAGCCGCTGAAAGTGTGATTTTGCCGGACTCTGGCGTAAATTTGATCGCATTACCGACCAGATTCGACAATAGCCTGAGCAATTTATCTTGATCGCCCCATACCGTCAGGTCAGTATCCTTTGTCACCAATTCAACTTTCTGTGCAGCCGCCAGAGCGGAATGCAGATCTAGGCAGCCTTTGAACAGCGAACTGACAGCGACCTGACTGGAATTAATTTCAAAGTTGCCGGATTTGATTTTCTCCAGATCAAGCAAGTCGTTAATCAAGCACATCATGCGCTCAGTATTGCGCAGCCCCGATAGAACAAAGCGCTGTCCTTTGTCATTCAATTCGCCCAGTTGACCGCGATTCAAGAAATCGAAAACATTGCTGATGGTGCCCAGAGGCGTTCTTAAATCATGAGTAACCATCGCTACGACTTCTTGCTTGAGCCGCTCTGCTTGCCGTCTTTCTGTGGTGTCATGAAAGACGCAGAAGGTGAGGTTCTCTTCTCTGGCAAATTGAGCAGAACAGGCAACATCAATTACAGAGCCGTTCTTATGTTTGAATTGAGTCTCAAGAGCAGCCCCTGCAACGTCTTTGTCTTGCTCTTGCTGGATCTTGTCGAAATAAGCAAGAACTTCAGCAATGTCATTGCCGGCCAGAAAATCGATCAAATGCGAACCCAAAAGCTCGTTCGGTCTGTATCCAAGCAAAATCTCGGAGGCCGGGTTTACTTCGACAAATTTCCCGGAGCGATCGATGGAGCAAATAAAATCGCGAGCATTGTCCAGAAGGGCGCGCTCCTTTCTAGCTGCAGCTTGCAGCTCCTGGGCCATTCTGTGAAAGACTTGATCCAGCTGCGACAAATCGTCACTTTCTTGCATGACTGGATTGAGCGGAAGATTGCTGGCCAGCCGCATGGTGTTGTCTCTCAGGCGAGCAATTTTGTTGGCGATATCGCGGGTCAGGTAGAAAGCTACAGAACAGAGAAAGAGGGCGAGAACCAGACCGACGCCCCAGAGCGAATATTGAATCTTCTGGCGAATATCGCGCTGAATCAAGGGAGCAGCTTCTGCAACTTGTGTCTGGTCTCGCCTGAGATTGAGAAATTCAGGTGTGAGAACCAGTTTGGTTTGTTTTCTCAGTTCAAACCAGTATGGGCGCCTGTATGCTCTGGCTTCCTTGGTTCTGCCATCACGTTCGGAGGCTCCTCTGAGAATTTCCATCAACTCAACCGAACGGGTCGCCGCTCGATCCGAATTCTTGATGATTGTGTAAGCGTGCGCATCGCCTGCAGTCAGCTTTTCCAAATCATCATAGGTTTTTCGAAACTGTACTATAAGTGGGGCGATTGCTTCTTTTGACAGCAATTGCTCATCCTTCTCAGAGCTGTACATGAAAAATGCATCGTAAAGCTGCTTGGATATGGAATTGATGCCTTCGGTGATTTTCTGCGCCCGCACGGCCTTTTCCAGCTCCGCATCCGCTTCGCCCAGCAGATTGGAAAGCACCACCAGCAATCCAATCTCAACGATGAGCGGAAGAATTACCAGGGCAAGAATATATAGCCTCAGGGTAGACCTATTTTGCATGCTCCGATTATGGCATCCAGCTCTTTTAAGAGCTATCGTTGCCAACAGGTCGCAGCTGAATGCCTCAGTCAACTCTGAACCAGCGACCCTGGTAGTCTCCCAGCCAATACTCACCATCAGCGGTGCGAACCGCAACCTGTTTTTGTTGCCTGCTCACAATTGCACCGGATGCGTATTGTGCATAAACGATGTCGCCGTTATGGTCGGTAAAGAATTTGCTTCCGTCGGGAGCCACTGAAGGGGCGGCAGGCTGCGGCTGCATGCCGGACAAGGAGCGACTCACCGGTGCACTGAAGGAAAAGGAGCTTGATGCAAAACCTAGCAGATCGTTCATTTTCATACTCCTGGAAAGTTAGAAGCGCTGGGGAAGTGCTTAGTTCCAATCTACTTATCCAGTGTTTTGAATTGGTTACCAAAGAGTGTCGAAACTGTGACTGTTTGTTTTTGTTAAAAACCTGCCTACTGAAGAGTCCGCACTTCACTTGCGTGAAACGCGGACTCCTCCTTTCTTCCCGTGCGCAGAAACTTCTTGATCCTTAAGCGTCTTGCTTGAATTCCGGAAGCATAATGGGCAGATTCTTCGAAATCTTTGCGTTCAGCCTGCCGCCTGTCTGTCCGTTGAATTTGGCGATCTGATCGGAGTACTCGATCACATCGGCTTCACTGACGTCGTCGCCTTTGAGCTTGCGCAATTCTCTTCTGGCGATGCGGTCGAATCCATCACCGTCATGCACTTCAGCTACTTTCTGATTGAACATTTGGGCCACTTGTTTGTTGTCCAGCTTGAAGCCCTGTGACAGCAGCATTTGTCTGATTGCATCCACGGTGGGCAGATCAAGTTCGGGCAACTTTTGCGAAGCATCGGCAGTGACAACCGGTTCTTTTGCATGACCTTTATCGACTGGAGGAACGACTACAGTTGCTTTAGCTGTTGTGTCGGCGGGCGGACTGGCGTCCCATGGATGTTTGTCGTAGGTGACCTTAGAAAGGGCATCCTTGGTCAAAGCTCCATTTGTCCTAGCGACGTCATACATCGCGTACGGGTCAAGATTTTGCAAGACTTTCGCGTCGTCGGCGGAGAGCAGAGAGCCTTCTTTGGTGTCCACGATCTTGCTCAGAGACTGAGCCTGATAAAGGTCGTACACCGAAACAGAGTTTGGGTCTCCGTCTATGCCCGCTATTTTGTCGAAGAGTTTCCAGTTGTCTTTCTTGAGAATGTCTGCAGTCTTTTTGGCCGTGTCGGCCACATCCGATTTTTTGCGATTTTCGTCGTATTCCTGAAGCGTGATGTCTATGTCTTTGGTAATCAAATTGTCATTCAACCAGGTCTTGCCGCTCAGCATTCCGTATTGTGTCTGCAGTTCCTGACCGAGTGTGAAAGCGACTTTGTCGTATGATTTTCTGTCAACAAAGGCAGCCAGATCCTGCTTGTTCACTTCGCCGTGATTATTGAAAAGACCAAAACTGTTTTTAGCCCAATAGGCGGAAATTCCCGGCAGAAGTCCATCTTTCTCAAGAGTGTCGGTCAACTGGTGAATCTTCTGATCGGCTTCGCCCTGATTGGCGGCAGTCTGGGAAATCTTGTTTACTTCATCGCTGAACGCCTGGTATGCAGATTTCAGTCCGCCGTCATGATTTGCTTTTTCTATGCTTATAGCGCCTTCTGTGCGTTCCATAAGAAAGTCCCTCACTTGAGAATCTAGTTTGCGTTTGGGGAAGTAGCAGCAGCGCTGCTCATGCACCCAATTTAAGGCGCCCTTGTTTCGGATTGGCTACTAAACTGATCCGAAACTGCTACTGAAACCGAAACCGGACTGGCGCCGGGCTCAAGAGAGATTCAAAAGTGCCAGAATCGCCGCCCATTACCGCCGATTGCCCTCTAGCGCCGCGCACGCTTTAGAGACGGAGGTTTTGGGGCACATATATGGAAGGAGCGTATTTAACCAGTGCTTTTAAAGGCTGAAACGGCTGGAAAGCAGGCGGGAGCCCGATTAATAATGGCTGGACCGGAATCACCGAGCAATCAGAAACAAACGACCGAGGCTCAGGCAGGCGGGGAGCCCAAGCTCACCATAGAAAACGCCGGCGTCGGCAATTTCATCATTGCCGGAGCGATTCCCGACTCGGCCAAGTTTCAACCAGGGCAAGGTCAAGCAGGCGGTCAGCAGCATCTGCGCTCCTATCTGGACACCGCCTTGCATCCGTTAGCTGAGGCTGTCACCTCTTCAGATAAGGGCGCCGATGAGATGTCCGGCTATATGCGCGGATTTGTGAAGACAGTCCCCATTTTTATGAAGGGCAAGCTGGCTTTGCCGGCTCTGGCCATCAGCTATATCGCCGACGAAGCAAAGGTTGGCGACACCGCTCAGCACCAGCTTGTAGACGCCGGGTTGGGGCTTGGCAAGGGCGCCTTAATCAAAACCACCTTCAGCGTTTTTGAAGGGCGCGGGATGACACCCGGTGCCACCGGTATGGCTCTCGGCATAATGAACCGGGGCTCGGATTCTCTCCTTACCCGCAACAACTATTATGACTCCAAGGGCGAATTCAGCCTCTCTCAAGGTTTGGGCCGCACGCTTACAGTCACTGCCAACCCCGGGGCAATGCTTATTGACGCAGCTGCATTCGGAGCCAATGACGTCATGTTCGCGACGATGTTCAACAAATCTCGCGGCATGGTCGCTTACAAACCTTCGCTAACCTACACTCTTTCAGCCGGTACTATGGGCGCCACCAGCGGCTTTGGTCGCGAATTGGACAGGCAGCTTCGCGAAGACAAACAACTGGATTTCACTCAACTGGCGCGCAAAACCTTCCTGCAAGGTGCCTTCGATGCCGCCGCCGGTCGAGTCGGCGCCTGGCAAGCGACTCGCGGCACAGCGTTGCAGCCCGATGCCCCCGGCGCCATGCAAGAGGCGCGCTCCACGCCGTTCCAGCGTGGGCTGGTTGTCGATGCACGGCAGGCAGCATTGCGCGACGGTACGTTCATTCCTGAGCGTCAGGCTGGTGGACTGCATACCGAAACCTGGTTCGGCAAAGTGAAAACCGAATCCGGAGAACTGATTCCGGCGGTGTTCCGGCCTAACGATAATACCGAAGCATTTGCCGCTCGCATGCAAAATGAAATTGCCGGCTATGGCATGAAAGGCCTGGGATTCAAAACCAATGTTCCGGCAACTGTTGCCCGTACAGCTGAGATCAACGGCAAGCCTTATTCGGGATTCATTCAAGAAATGGCTGGACCTAATCTGGTCGAGCACTTCCGCTCGACTTTAGGAACGCCGGAAGGGCAGCTATTGAATAAGACATCGGTCCTCGATCATTTCCGCTCCTCCACGGCTCTGTCAGGAAGCTATAGCGATGCATTTCTAAATCGAATGGTGATGAATGAGTGGGACAACCATGCAATGAATATGTCCGTCTCTGACCAGGTCAACAACCTGGACCTTGGTTATTCATTCCGCGTTCCCAAATCATCGCTTGAGTTTGAGCCATTGCCCCAAGCCAGAAAGGCCCACGAATCAATGAGCGCAGCGCTCTACAATGAATTTTCCGGAAAGCCGTTGAGCCCGCAACAGAAGGGCGAAATGACATCCCTTTACGAGCAATACAGTACGCCCGAAGGACGGCAACAGTTGCAAGATCTCGGTCTTACCGCCAGGCAGGTCGACGGTGTGCTGGGACGCACTCATTGGTTCTCAACCCACGCTTATTTCCCCAGGCAGCAAGAGTCTCTGCTCTATGTTCAGCTGACCAAGCTCAGTCAATTTGGTAAGTCTGTGCTGAAAAGACAAGCATACAAACCGGTGACGGATGTTCAAGGCGACGGTAAGTAATTGGTTTTGAAACTTCGAAAATAACAAACAGATCAATCGCGGCTGGGCGTGACGAACTGCGGGTGATTGCTTCCGTCGAAAGCAGCCGAGAGAACCAGAACGACAAACGTTATGGCGCTGGCGATAAGGGTGAGAACCACCCAGGGTATAAACGGTGCCATGTCGTGCACGCCGGTCGATATTGCATAAGCGGCAATACAAACGGCTAGTGGTTGATGCCATCCGACAACAATTTTGTCCTTTTCTTTTCTGAAGACAATCAAAGAAGTCAAACTGACAATAAACAGCATTATTGAAGCCATGAGAATCCAGACAAAGCCATAACCAAATTGGCTATATCCACTTTCCTTGAGCCGGTATTCACGTTCAGACTGCGCGTCGTTTTTCCGGCCGGCCAGTTCTGCCAGTTCTCCATATGCGTACGAACGTTCAGCATTGTCTATGTAGTCGACTGCCAGAGCCGCTTTAAAGCACTTTTCCGCTTCGTCATAGTTGTGCGTCCACATGAGGCTGCGTCCGGTATTGTACATAGAACTCCAATCGGTTCTATCGGCTGTGTAGTACCTGTGCGAGCCGATTGTGCACAGGGCCAGTATGCCGCTTATGCCGACGCCGATGAAAAACAGCTTGAAGAAACGCTTATCGAAAAGGCTGCCCAGAGAAATTATGTCGTGAATATTGGGAATGAACGCCGACAGCATGTTCTGAGCTTCTGTAATAGGCACGCCTATGTTGTCGCTCGTGTTGATTGCCTCTCGAGCCATCATTTGATGGTCCTGGTGCGATTTTTCCAGAATCTCAGGCGTGATCCAGTCTTTTGTTCGTCTGGTCTCTTTCATACGGCTTGCGATACTCCGTTCCAGCGCCGGAAAGTGTTCAAAAGAAAAATCATGGGGCAAGTTCAACTTGCTATATGCCCACCTGGCAGGTTTTACAAGCAGGTAAGAGGAGGCTGCCGTTGGCCTTTTGGATTCTTATTTGTTTTTCTTCAATGGCAATGTCGGTGAGTTTTTCCTTGCACCATCCATGGTGTGATCATATTCTCGGAAAGGAGCATTATCAAACAGATAGCTGTGCTCTGAATTGACTTGCTTTTCATCAGCTTCGGCAAGTGCGGTTTTGCCGATTTGCCGGTAGGCTTTGGCCCGGGCGGAGAAGGCATCTCGTTTGACTACTGGCTCTGTATCGATAGACCGTGAGTTTAGGATGTCTGTGTAGATTGAGATCGCTCCTTTGAAATCCCTCTTTTCAGAAAGAGCTTCACCTTTTGTGAGATAAAACTTCAGTCTCTGCGGCAGGAGAGAAACGGCCAGGTCAATGTATTTCAGGGCTTCATCCGGTCGTTTCAGCTGTACGCAGAATTTCGCGCTTTCGTAAAAATTGTCACCGATTGGCGCCAGATTTGTTGCCGTCACCCAGTCTTCCAGGGCCTCCTCGAGTCGATTCATTTGCACAAGGATTTTAGCGCGCGTCACATGTGCTTCTGGATTGTCCGTTTCTCGAGCCACTGCTAAATTGGCATCAGCAAGCGCTTCTTTAAGCATCATCTCTTCCATAAGTGCCTTGGCTCGGCGGGCTATGGTAAATCCACTGAAGGGCTGAATCTTAATGGCTTCGGAAAGAAGATCCAAACCTTCTTTTTTTCTGCCTTCCAAAAGAGCGTATTCACTACGATGAATTAGCGCTAAGGCTTCTCCATAGCGCGGATCTATGATATCGAGACGAGTCACAGATTTGATGTTATTGCCTGATATTGCCTGGATTTCCTGCAATCCTGTAAAGGCGGCTTTGTGCAGCATTGATTTACTGGCTGTGCTCTCAATGAGATGTTTGCAAAGCGACACGGCTCTATTTCGATCGTTCAGGCGCGCTAAGACATACACCTTTGCATATTGATGCATCGGATTTTTTGGGTCTACCCGAATGCAGTCATCGATGTCCTTAAGCGCTTCTGCATTTTTCCCCAGAATTAGGAGAAATCTGTGTCGCCAATCTATTTCGCCAATGGAGAGTTTGCTTCGATCAGCAGACAAAAATGTCTTTGCTGCTTCAATTCGTTTGCACTGCCTGAGTTGCGCATCACCTTTCCAAATCAGATCGCGGTCTTTGTTCTTCGGATCAAGCTTGACACAAGAGTCAAAGTCCTTCTCTGCTTCGGCGTAGCGATGCATATTCATATTGGCGTTGCCGCTCATCTGGGTGAAACTCACTCTGTCTTCAGTTGTCTTACATAGATAGCCGTATGCTTTGGCCGTATCAACCACATCTTGCCAGCGCTTAAGCCCGTTCAGCGCCTGGATTCTGTAATTGACGTAAGGCAGATTTTGCTTGTCTTTGGCGAGCACCGAATCGACCATTTGCAGCATCGTCATGTATTGCTTTTGCTGGCCGAGCCGCTCAAGAGTTTTCAAATCGGAGGCAAAAGCAGGCGCGCTTGCAAATAAACAGGCAGCTATAGCCAGTGCCTGTTGTGTTGGAGTGTAACCAAATGGCTTAAGCAAGGAACCCGGAACCTGTGCACTAACAGCCATTATATTCCACAGGCTGGGCGATGCCCGCCCTCGGCATCCGGAAGGGTACATATAGGGATTTTGCAAATACGGGAACTACAGGACTTCCCTCGCGTCGATACCGGCAACAGAACGGAAGGCGGCACGCGTTCAGAAGGCGAAGTGCTGATTGGTTTTGCATATCTAGTTTTTCGGGAGCGGGAACAATGGAAACCAGAGTGGGCCAAGTGAAGCAGTTAAATAGACAGCGGCTGAGCAAGTTTGCAGTCTGCCAGTGCGCATTAGCGCTGACGATTGGGACGGCAATCCCTACCTTTGCGTCTTCTTTCGTTGAGTTTGCTATGCCGGCACAAGATAAAATGGCTTTGCAGGAACCTGAGATTCAAAAGCTCGGAACCTACGACCTGGCTCTGGTTATCGACAAATCAGCATCTATGACATATCGGTTGAATCAGGGAAATGCTCGACCGAAAGCGCCTCCAATTGTAGGATACGACCGCCCGATCCCTCCGCCTGCCGACCCGGCTGACTCGATTACTCGCTGGGACTGGTGCCGAAATCAGGCAGCCAATCTAGCCGAACAGATTAAGAGAGTTTTGCCGGCTGGGCTTAAGATTAGTCTGTTTTCAAACACATATGACTCGTACTCAAATGTGGATGGCGCCAAAATCGTCAACTTGTTCAGTGATGTTGAACCAAGTGGCGGAACGCATGTAAGCAGCGTTTTAAACCACCTCTTTGACGAATATTTTGCCCAGCGCGCCGCCAATGGGGAAAACACCAAGCCCCTTTTGCTGGCAGTGCTCACCGATGGAGCGCCCGAAGACGCTCTTTCTACGAAGGAAGCTATCATTCGCGCCACAAAACGCATGCATCGCCCCGATGAAATCTCGGTGGTTATTTTGCAAGTCGGCAACGACCGCCGCGCGCCGAAACTGCTCGCCGATCTCGACGAAGGTTTGGTTCATCAAAGCGCCAAATATGACATAGTCGAAGTGAAATCATTTGATGAGATCAAGAAGGAAGGACTGGCACGCACGCTGGCAAACCTCGTCACCAGGGACAGAATTGCTTCCTTACCGTCACACAAGATCTAACTCTTGATTGCATTTAGTTTTGGTTGTACCGGCTTGGTTTAAGTGACATCGGCAGCCGCTACGGATGATGCTGAACCTTCAGTACGTCCCGGAAAGCGCACGTAGAAGAAAGATGTAATCAAAAGCACCAGGCCTACGGCGATGAATGAAAGGATACGATAGGTCATTTGCAGAGTGGCCATGTCCACCAGGACCAACTTACCGCATACCAGGGTCAGAAGCGTCAAACCGTAGATTCTAAACAGTTTGTCTTTGGCTGAGAATCCGACCACAAGCAGTCCCAGCCCTTGCGCGGCCCACAGCAGCGTCAGGCATTTTTCGGCATTTTCACCGATTACCAGAGTCATGAGAAATGTGGCGATGAACGAGAATGCATGCTCGAGATCCTTTTCCATCGGCACTCTAGCTTCCGATTTCATACATCTGAAAAGGAAACCTTGCCCATAAAGAATCAGAGTAAGAACCATTGTCGCTGGAAAAGACCAATTGTGTATCTCAAATCCGAGTGAAAACAAAGGAAATATCAGAGCCGTCATCCAGCCCAGAGCACGAAGCGCAGGATAGGACGTGATAATTCCAACCACTATAGGTATGCTCGCCGCGGCACAATATGCCAGAGGCAAATATTGATATGGCAGCTCGACTGAAAGGAGCCTTTGCAGGACCAGATATCCGAAGCCGACGCTGGCTGCATAGGCGGGACTCCAATTGGAACCGACAGTGAGCCGATTTTCTGGTTTGTAATAAAGGCGAGCAGCGATTGCTGATGCGGCGCAAAGCAGAATTGCTGTTACTTCTCTCCACGGCAGACCGATGATGGTCGGAAGTGTCGCCCAGGGCGCGGACAGGTAGAACAGGATGCCTGCTATTGCTGCCAGGACCAGCGCCGCTCTTCGATAAATTCTGTCTTTTAAGTAAAAACCGCAGGCAAGAAGCGCGGTAGCAAGAACTGCCCAGACGGCGCTAAGGCTGTATGTGCCAAAGGTTGTCTGGGATACCACACCGAGACAGAACAAAGAGCCAACTGTCAAAATCATGCGCGCCGTTGAGATTTTTGCAGACTGGTACGGTTTATAGCAGTGATCTATGACAAGCAAAGTAATCGCAGCCGTCAGGTCAAAAAAGTAATTGCCATGGCTGCAGATCAATTGAAACAAGCCGAGATAGATACCTATTTCACCAATTCGGCGCACGAACAGGTCGCGAATCTTGAAGCCCATGCAGGCAGCGATGCCACCACCGACGATGAAGGTCAGGGGCCACAATTCATAGTTGAAATAGCCGAATACGGTGTAAGTAGCCACTACCGAAGCCAAGAAATAATAGGCTCGCGAAGAGCGGCTGTTTGCCCTGCGCATCCATCTGTGGCAGACAAAAGCTGCCAGATATGCACTCGCTCCAATCAGTCCGTCCAATTTTCCCTGGGCAATCCCAATTGGAGAACCCGCCAGCGGATGATTTTGCCAGATGTCGTAGCCGACCAGTGGAAAGAATGAAAATGCCGCCAATACTGCTGCAAATCTTGAGTAGACCGGCAGCTGGTTCCTTATGCCGATCCAGGCTAGGAGGGGAACTTCCATGAGCCAAATCGAGGTTGACCAGTGATTGGTGAAGTGAAGTGGAACGGCTAGTGATATAAGAAACAGCGCAAAGACAGTGTGCAAAGTTGATATGCTGGGCAGCACAGATTTCATCCCGCGGGATGCGGACATCATGTAAGCAAGCCCGAGCGAGAGAACAAAAGCAAATCTCTTTTCCGGATAGACTGAATCCATCGCCCAGAGAACTGATGCTGTATACGCTACGCAATTGACCAGGCTGGCTGTGATCAAGAATGTTTTCTTGTTTGCAGAAGACTCATCCAGCGAAAAGAGCGCCGCTGTAAATGCAGCCCAAAACAAGCTGGAGAAACCGATGGTCAGCCAAAACCTTGATTGACCGGCAGTGAAACCTAGAGATTGAATCCACGGATCGGATATGACGTTAGGCAAAAGGAAAAAGAGATAGATTGAGTAGGACGTGACCACTCCTGCCAAGTACAGTCCGTGCCAGCGCATTTTTGAAACGATGTAGACCAGGCTGAGAACCAGCACGGCACACGAGATTAACGTGAAAAGAGAGACGCTGCTGAAGCACGTGGTCATAAATGCTAAGGAGAGACTGATGGTCGTAATCAATTCTGAGCGCAGCCTGAGGAAATGCAGAACCGCTCCCCAAGAGATGCCCATCAAAAGCAATAAATCAATGACCGGACTCTGAATAATGCGAACAGTCTCAATATGGTATGCAGCAAAGGCGGTGAAGTAGGACAGCGCCCAGCCTCCTGCCGAAAGCACATATCCATAGAGACGGGTGTCGGTTCTCTTCTCGAACCACAGACCCGTGGCAACCAACGCAACGCCGGAGAAAAGCCCGGTCAATATCTTCATCAAGGGCGTGAAGGATTGAAACTGATTGGCAATTAGCAGCGCCACTCCACAGACAAGAAAGATGACACCTATTTTGTTGAGGTGCGATCCAAGCCACATCTCAATGGTTTTATTTGGCGCGGGTTCAGAAGTCATGGTAATTTCTCCAGTCAAAATCCGGCCCGGATTTCTCTGGGCACTGCTCGTTCTTCCAAACTACATCGCCCGCAGGGCAATCGGGCGCAGGAAGAAACAGTTACAAATCTGTTTACGGTTGGCGAATTCCTGATTATCGATGGCGCTAGCCCGTACTTAGCCCATCCGTTTTGGTCTGATGAAATCAAACATTCGTGTTTCGGTTCGCAAAACTGGAGGCAACCATGAGTGGGTTCAAAGACTATTCGGACGGAGTTACTGCGCAGGCAAGCTTTCAGCATTCGGATGGGGCGCACCTGTCTGATTCAGCCTTTGACGAAGCACGTTTGCCAAAGGAGAAAGCACCGGTCGGCAAGGAACAGGCAAGCGGCATTGCAAACGTCGTTAGCCAATTTGCAGGCGGAGTGGGCTCAGAATTGATTCACGATCCGTTTGGACTTGTGATAAGCGGTTTTGTCGGTGCTGAGGTTGGTCTTGTAGCTAAAGTTGGATTGAAGGTGTTTCCGAAAACTACATATGGACTGCTGGCACTTGGCGGAGTTACCGCAGCTTATGACATTGCCTGCGCGGCTCCGGAGTGGTGCAAGAATGTAGGAATTGCTTTCAGTCCTGAGAAGCATGCTCTGTCTGAGGTCAATGAGGCAGAAAAAGGATTGCAAAGAATGGGCGCGAGGTCTCTGGACTTTGTGGCGGCAGGCATTGGTGGATCTGTTGGCTACAAATTCGGTGAAAGCTGTGTTATGCCTACGCGATTTGGCGTGACGGCGATGAAGAGTTGGTATCGCAACGCGGAAAATGTCGTAAGAACAACACTAGGTGGTGAGCCAAAAGCCACAGCTTCACTAGCGGAAGATATAGCTGCCGTGAAGATGGCAGCAACCAAAGTAAATTCCAAAGCTGTGTTTAATACTTCATTCGTCGATAAGAATGAAGCAGGATCAGCGATTGGTAATATAGCCTACTGGCATCTTGTGAAGCAGCGCCCTGCCAGCACAAGACGTGCAAACGCTGGTTTTCATTTGACGTCAATTTTTTGACTCAGAAAGAAAGTCATCCATTGCCTTTTGAAATTGTTCGGCGTCTTTCCTGCCGAGATCGTCGTGTCCGCAATCAGGAAGAAGCACCAATTGTTTTGGTTTCGAGGCTTTGGCAAACATCTCCTCGGAGCCCTGGTAAGGCACTTGTGCATCTAGTTTTCCATGGATAAACAGAATGGGCGCATGGACATTTTGAATGGTTTCTAAGTTATTGA
>CAZHEZ010000069.1:0-32621 GCA_964531315.1 uncultured Candidatus Obscuribacterales bacterium
CGCAGGCCTTAAACCCCGATGGCAGCGTCGTCGTGGCCATGACCGGAACGCTGGTTTTGCAACAGTCCACTGTACGCCCTGTGACACATCAAATAGTCATGGATCTTCTGGTCAGAAAAGAAAACGACAATCTGCGCATCGCCGGGCTTTACAACCGCTCTTATGTCATGCAGCAATAGTCATCTTGCCCTTTCCGTTTTAAGCAATCTTTCCAGGTCCCGATCGCCAAAGTCGTGCGCCCTAGCCACATCCGGGTGCAGCTGCCCAAACCGCATCTGTTTCGTCCTATTGACGAGGGGCAAAGAATTGCTCATGTGATATATTGAGTGCCTCTCTCCTCCGCTGGGGACTGTTTGCATGTCTGACGCGGAGGTTTGAAACCGACATCGCGCCGAGGTAGCTCAGTCGGTAGAGCAGAGGACTGAAAATCCTTGTGTCGCCGGTTCAATCCCGGCTCTCGGCAAATTACTACACAATTGAAATGCAAAGCTCACGTGCCCACGGATTGGTGGCGCCCAGGCGCCTGGCCTGGCACTATATGCGGTGCCATCCTCGGGCTTTAGTTGCCAATCGAACGCCGCCCAGATGAGCGATATGCAAAGGCTTTCCCATGCCGGAAATCTCCCAGGCAATCGCCTTTACGACATGGGCCGCTTCAACCTGCACGTTGTGAACAGCCCGGGAGGCAGTCACGGTCACGGCATGCACTGCCGGCTCCGTGTACTGGAAATGGCAACTGCAAATGAATAGAAGCAGTGTAGATGTGAGGATCAGATCGCCCAATTCCTTCATATTCTCGCGCGTCTTTTGAGTAATGATGAAATCAGCAAACAACCATTGGATAAGGTAAAAGACACAGCATAAAAGTTCTGCTGAAATCAGCGCCTGGATGAGCACTATATTGGACGACAGAATCGGAAACATTGATTGCGGATACCTCAAAGCCCTCACATCTGCATCGTAAGTGCGAATCAATTATCCGTAAATTGACAAAAGGGCTTCCTCAAAAGTGTGTAAGTGTTTTTCACCAAGAGCCGCAAAGGCTTACAGGTGCTGACTTTCCGATTGAGAGGGCAGCCTTAAGCTTCAAACCTGGGGAAAAATTCCGAATTTTCATCTGTAAAAAGCTCGACCGGCGAGCGAATGTTGCGCCTTGACGAGCTGACTTCCGAACCGCAAGAAAAACAGAAATTAGCGCCCAGGGGCAAAAGCGCCTGGCACTGAGCGCAGGTGACCAGATGAGAGACGCTTCTTTCCGGCTGCGGCTCACCGCATCCATGGCAAAACTTGTCGGTCAATCTCAGTTTCGCCCAGCAGGCGGAGCATTGCGGTGCAGTTTCGTCGCCGGCCTCGAAGACCTCGTCGGTAAATGAGGCAACTACAGCGGCTGTCGGCACTGCCACCTCCTTAACCGAGGCGTGCTCGGCGGCACCACCGCCTTGTCCCAGCTGTTCCAAATCCAGGCGCGCGCGCCCGCAGCGGCGGCAAAACTTGGCGTTTTGCCTGTTCTCAACCTGGCAGACCGGACACAGAAAGACCAAGACTTCCTCTTAGAGGTTTGTTAACTCTACTTGGACTAGTTTATACGAACGGCAAAAGTCCAATAGCAGCGATATTAATACGATATTTGCCTTGATCGTGAACAATCTATAGAGTTCAGATATATTAGGAAACCCGGAGTCTTCACCTTGAAACGGCAAATCTTCCTGAGCAAACTTTTGAAGCGCAGTCCAATTCTGGCGCTTTCATTTTTGCTGGCATTTATAGCAGTCTTTGCAGTCAGCCCGGATTTAAAAGCCTATTTCACCGCCCCCGAGATTTTCATTGCTAAGCCGTACATCCAGCTTGGGCAGGGGCTAATGAAAGATTCCCTGGTCAGCCATGACGTGCTTTTCCTGGCCCGCAACGACAAGCATGAGTGGGAGCTTGAATACGAGACCGAGTCATCGAAGGGTTGGATCAAAGGTTCCGCCTTCAGCAAAACCATTCTGGAAGAACGCCAAATTGAGGCGGTAACGCTCTTCACGTCGACCCTCTCAGATCTGCCGGCCGGGAAAACTTTCCGCTATAGAATTTTCAGAGACGGCATTGAAACCTTTTCGTCCTCTGCCAAAGCACAGGTTCGAGAAAATCAGCCCTTCAAATTCGTAGTCGCCGGCGATCTCGGCGCCGGAAGCCACGGGCAAAAACGCATTGCTCAGAGAATCCATGCGGAAGGGCCCGATCTTTGGGTGATGCCTGGTGATCTGGTATACAACATGGGACTTCTGTCCGACTACCTGGCCAGATTTTTTCCCATCTACAATGCCGATGAATCAAACGACACGCTGGGCGCACCGATTATGCGCTCGACCCTTTGTGTGCCGGTGCTCGGCAACCATGATATTGCCCAGAGCATTTTTCTTTCACCCACTAATTTAAATCGCATGCCGGATGCGCTGGGATATTTCCTGGTCTGGTCCGCGCCCTTGAATGGTCCTCTGACTCGCTTTCAAGGTACAAATATTTGCCCGCTAGCCGGGCATGCGGCAAAGCTTTCCGCCTTTTCTCACAGCGCCGGACATCGTTTTCCCCAGATGGCCAATTACTCTTTTGATTTCGGCAACACCCACTGGATCGTGCTTGACGGCAACTATTACATGGACTGGTCGAACCCGGAACTGCGCAAGTGGGTGGCAGACGATCTGGCCAAATCCAGTTCGGCAAAATGGAAATTTGCCACATTTCACCAGCCGGCATTCAGCACCGACATCTATCACTTAAAAGAGCAGCGTATGCGTTTAATAGTCGACACACTCGAAAAGGGAGGCGTGGACATCGTCTTTGCCGGACACGCCCACAATTATCAACGCACTTATCCCCTGCATTTTCGTCCGAGCAATGGCAAGCTCAATGCGGATGGCACCGTGGATGGTACTATCACACTGGATAAGACCTACGATTCCACCAATAAAACCAGACCGTCAGGCATCATTCACATTGTAACCGGTGCAGGCGGAGCGCGGCTCTACAACCCTACCGACAGCGGGGAAATTACCCGCATGGGTGATTTTCTGCTCAAAACAATCTCGGATTGCCATTCGTATACTGTCTGCAAAGTGGACGGCGGAAATCTTACTGTCTCACAGATTTCGGACGCCGGAAAAGTGATCGACAAATTCGCCCTCCAGAAAGATTAGCCTCCGCTCCAGACGGGCACATATTTCAAGTCCACTGCCAGTTTGAAAAATCGGTATTCTGCATAATGGTAGGCAGCCACAGTATCCAGGGAAGCTGGCGGGGAAGATACTTTTATCCCGGCTCGAGCGAACCGCACGGATTTGAAGCCGTCTTCATCGACGTCAACGGCATCATTGAAGGCAATATTCTCGATGACGGAGCGCTGGGCGAAGCGGTTGTCGGCGGGAAATTTTTCTTTCCCCATGTCAAATTCGTCAAAATCTACCAGACGGGCGGCAAGCACGCCGTCAACTATCAAGGCATGATGTCCGAAGACGGAAAAACCATAAGCGGGCGCTGGCGTATTACTGGAGCCCTGTCCGGCATCTGGTCCGCCCAGAGATATGAAGACGGTGAAGATTTGAAATTCGAAAGCGAAGAGGACAAAGAGCTTGAATTGGTCGGCGAAAAACGCCACGAAGTTGCACCGGCCAGAATGCGTTGACAGCCCCGTTAGTCGCCGCTAAAGCCCGGCACTCTTGATCGTGCAATAATTCTTCCCACCAGCCAGGGGAAGAAAAATGCAATCAGTCGCTCAATACGCCATTCCAGTCTATGCAGTGCTCATGTTATTGGGCGGCATCATGGGCTTTGTCAAAGGCAAAAGCAAAGCTTCCTTGATTGCCGGAGGCGGAAGTGCTGTAGCCCTGGGCGGTTGTTTCGCGTACAGCTACAGTGATCTCAAAATGGCACTGGGGGCAGCATTCGTTCTGGCTTTGGTTTTGGAAGCCGTATTTGCGATGCGTCTGGCCAAGACGAAGAAATTCATGCCTTCAGGCATGCTTTTAGTGATGTCCGGCATTTTCCAAGTTCTCTTTATCCTTGGAATTGTCTAAAAGCCGCTTTCTGGTATCTTGAGCAGTTCGCTTTTCCAGCGCTTTGAGTCTTCGATTTTGTTTTGCCTGTCCAACAGATCAATCAGGCGTAAAACCCGCCCTCGCAAATGTCTCTGGAGAGATCGACGAATCTGGCGGCCAATCTCAGTTTCATCACAATCATCGATCAATTTGATCAAGAACATTTGAAACTTCTCCGCGCTACTGAGATCGTTCAGCGCTTCGCACGTTTGGGATAAAAGCACCAACACCAATGATTTCTGCGTAACACGATTGAGATTACCGTAGCCGCTTATCATGTGCGCTTCCAGACACTCTAACGAAAATTCCAATAAAAGCTGCGCCTCTTTATGCCGGCGTTCAGCGCTGCAATGTCTGGCCAGCTCGATTATGTCCATCAATTGATCGCGAAACAAAATTGATTGTGACTTTCCCTGGCTGACGCCTTCCTGCAATTCTCTGGCTCGCCACTTGGCCAGAGGAAGATTCGCACTGGTTAGTTGAGTGGCGGTTATGACATCGCTTTTCTCTATTTGATTGTTCAGCAGAGCCTCGGCATATGTTGACTGCCAGTCAAGATCTGCAAACGCCTTGATGCTAACGATCACTTTGAATGTTTCTCTCAAAAATCCTTCATCGAAAGGAGCGGTCGGCAAAACCCCGCTGTATCCTTTGACAGCTTTCGAGTCATCGTTAGGACTTTCTTCGGCCATAGTTAAGTGGCAATGGAGAGATGCGTTAGGATTTCCTTTTCAACTTCAAAAGCTTCTCGCGGGCGGCAACCAGTGTTTCTTCCCTGCGGCTGAAACAGAAGCGCACATATTTGCGAGCTAATTCAGATGGTCCGAAAAAGCTGGCGCCAGGAACAACCGCCACACCTATTTCTTTGACCAGATATTCAGTAAATTGCATGTCTGTGCCGTAGCCCCATTCACTGATGTCGCTGAAGACATAATAGGCGCCTTGCGGCTTGAAATACTTGATGCCGCACATGTCTAGAGTCTCCAGCATGTAAGCACGTCTGCCCTCGTATTCGGCAGCCAATTCGTCGTAATACTTTTGCCCCATCTTGATGGCGCTCACGCCTGCTCTTTGAAGCGGCGCCGGCGATCCGACCGTGAGAAAATCGTGCACTTTACGAATCGGCAAGGTCAATTCGGCAGGAGCAATCGCCCAGCCGACGCGCCATCCGGTCACACTGTAGGTTTTCGACAGGCTGTTTATGGTCACAGTCAGATCTTCCATGCCGGGAAGCGATGCTATGGCGACATGCTTGGCTCCATCATAGAGAATGTGTTCGTAAATCTCATCGGTAAAGCAGAGTACGCCCCACTTCTGGCACAAGCGCGCGATCTCGTTCATTTCCTCGCGGGTAAAAACCTTGCCGGTCGGATTGTGCGGAGTATTGAGAATGATGGCGCGTGTCTTATCGTTAAACGCCTTCTCAAGCTCTTTTACATCGAATGACCAGTGAGGCGGATGCATGGAGACATAGCGGGGCTTGCCACCACATAAGATGGCATCAGGTCCGTAATTCTCATAGAAGGGCTCGAAAACAATGACCTCATCATCAGCATCGACCAGGGCCAGCATGGTCGCTACCATCGCTTCAGTGGCGCCGCAGGCTACGGTGATTTGAGTTTCCGGATCGACCTTTTGCCCGGTCGTGCGCTCGTGCTTTTCGGCAAGGGCATCGCGCAAGAGTTTGTCGCCCCAGGTGATGGCGTACTGATTGACGTCGTCAAAGAGCGCCTCCCTGGCTGCATCTTTCAGCTCTTCAGGGCAGGGGAAATCAGGCAAACCCTGGGCCAGATTGGTGGCCTTATACCGGGCCGCCAGCCTGGACATCTCTCTTATCACGGACTCTTGAAACTGATCTGCCTTGTGAGAAGCCAGTTTGCGAATTTTTGACTGCATAGGTCGGTTCCTTCTTATAGCCAAGCAGATAATCTAACAGAACCAAGCCTGCTTTTCATGTGCAGAAACTAGTTTCGGCTGGCTTTCTCAGCGTGCTTTTCGACAGTCGTACCGGGAAAGTAGTACTGGAGAATCTCTATGTAGGACTTGTTTTGCCGCGCCAGCCCCTGGGCTCCCCACTGGCAGAGCCCGACTCCATGCCCACCGCCACTTGATTTGATCGTATAGCCTGAAGCCGTCTGTTTCACTTGATAGCGTGTCCCGGGCGCCTTATCCCAGCCCAGTCGTTGCCCAATTCTCAGCCAGAGCTGATAGCCGCTCAATTCCTCTTTCTTTCCACCTTTGCATATCTCGGCTGAGACAATGCGCTTTGCTTCGTCCGTTTTGATTACCTTCGGCTCTCCATCGGCAATTTCACGGGTGAATGTGCGAGCCGGAATCTGCTTGACGGTAATTCCATAAAGCGGCGAGCCCCGGCAATAGTTGCAAGGGCGAGACTTTAGATAAACCATGGCCTCGGCGTTTTTGCCGAAGATATCTGTGCCTTTGCTGGTCCGCCCGGCGCAGCAGGCATGAAAAAAGGCCTGGGCGGGGCGGTCATGATAAAGCAGCTTGCATCTGTCCACTTCATTGACGGCATCGATCACATCGGCGCGTTCATGTTCAGCGCCCAGGTACACCATTTCATCTGTGGTGTCGGCAATCGTCGGCAGCTTTCCTTTGGGCCACAATCTTGTATAGACCAGAACCGCTTGCGCCTTCAAAGCTTCCTTGCCGAATTGCCTGGTCGTTTCGCCGCCGACGACGGAGGCCACATAATTGAAGGAATCGACCAGATTGACAGCCAGCAATCCTGCGGCGCCTTTACTTTTGGGCCTGGGATTTCTCTTTCTGACTGTGATTTGGCCATAGTACTTGTGCAAATGCGCGACATCGTAGCCGCTCTGCAATATTGTCCCGCCCCGTCCGGCCATCACCACATATGGTGCGCGGACAATCTCTCTCTTTTTTCCGTCCAACCTTTTGAGTTTGACTCCCTGACCTTCCGGCGTAAATTCATAGAGCCCTTCCATAACCGGCTTGTAGATCGGATTGACGATCACAAAGGGAGCTTTCATGAAAACCGAGTCAAGGCGCTCCCGGGCTTGAAACAATTCCACACAGAGTGAAGACGGGTGGGCCTGAACACCGGGAAGCGCAAACATCATATAAAGGAACACAACCAAAAGTTTTGCCTGCCAGGAAACGCAGTTTTCCATATATTTCCCTATTTTCCATATATAAGATTAGGGCCACTGATTGGCGAACAAGAACTCTTTGGCTTTGGGCACGGCGACTTCAGAACTCGTGCCATTCAGTGCACCCAGGCAAAAGGCATAGCGGGGCGCCCCCGTGGGGAAATAGCCGGTTATCCAGGACTGGAATTTTTTTCCATGCGGCGCTGTTCCGGTTTTTGCCGCCACATGCAATTTGTTGTCCGGGTCCAATTTGTGAGCGGTCCCAACTCTTACTGCCAATTCCATGCCTTGCTGCAGTCGTCCCCAGGTCAGGTCGGACAGCTCAATTCTCAGCCTGGACTTTCCTTCTGTGCTCTCCTCGGCGCTGTGCAAATAGGGCACGTCGCCGCGGTTGGCAACGATGGCACTGAGGCGCATCAACTGAAGCGCATTGGGATGCAGGTTAGGACTGAGCCCCAAAACATAAGGCCAGGCCGTTGATTTTTCCGGCTTGGGAAACAAACCGCTTTTGACTGAGCCGACCGCCGTATTAAGACCGAGTTTTTCTGCATAACTGAAAAAGAGAGCTTGACTCATATTTTTGGAGGCGGTAGCAAAATAAACATTGCAAGAATGCGCGATGGCATGGACGGCGTCTACTTTTCCGTGCGGCAAAAGGCAGTTGATTTTTCTGCCCTGGATCGTGGCATGCCCCTTGCAGTCGATAGTTTCATTGGCGCTCACCAGCCTTTCTTCAAGCAAGGCGGCGCTGGCGACAATCTTCATAACCGAGCCTGGTAAGCCGGCATCTACCATGAAGCCGGTCGGAAATCCGACTTGACCGGTTTGCAAATCCGACCAGAAAAAAATCGTGCGACCAGTACCGGACCTGGCTTGCGCTTCCGACGCTTCCAGAAGACCACCCAGACCGAACATCGACTTCAAGAAGTCGCGCCGGCCGATTGAATTGCCTGTCTCTGATGAATCCGAAGCCAAAGCCTTAATTCCGCGGTTTTACAATGCCATCACAATCATTTCACAGCTTTGCAACCTGTGAGCCTGTATAAGTTTACAGGTCTGGGATGATAATGGTTGAAAGAAAGAAACTCTGTGAATTTTCTTCCAGCAACTCATAGGCTTGAGTCAAATAAATGCGTCTGATCGCCTTTATTGCTGCTTTCAGCAGCTTATTCTTGGCCGCGTCGCCATATTCATTGGCGGCGGCAGAAGTGGATTTGGATGCCAGAACCAAAACACTGAAGCTGAATGAAATTGCCATGAAGACTGTGGAAAATCATTTTCTGCCGGACGGAAAACGAAAAACGCTGGCAGAACTGGTGAGAGAATTTTCTCAAGGAAAAACAACCGGAAAACCGAAAGGTATTTTCGTCACCCTGTCTAAAAATGGAAAAACCCGCGCCTGCTGGGGGTCGATAAGCCCTGAGTATGCCGATCTTATCTCTTCTACCGTTTACACAACAGAAGCGGCACTGAACAAAGAATATCGATTCGCACATGTGAAGCGAAGCGAAATCGAAGAGCTGAAGGCTCAAGTTACAGTAGTCAATTCCGTGGATCCTATTGATAGCATCCGCGAGTTAAATCCGCTTCGCCACGGTCTCTTTGTCAGACAGGGAGGGCGTGCCGCCGTACTACTGCCCGGCGAATGTGTCGATGCTCACTATCAATTGGTGCAATGCAAACTGAAAGCTGGAATTCCCGTTAAGTCCCGTTGCCAAATGTACAGGATTACCGCCGATGTCATCCACAATTAAAATAAACGTCAAAAGACAGCCCAAAATCTTTACGGGATGGAACTTGATCCTGGTCAAGCTTCTGTTTTTGGCACTGCTAGCTCTCTATCTCGAGCAACCGGTCGGCTCGGTGGCCGGGCAGATTACTCTGGAAGAGAGAGGATTCGGCATTTCCAGCTATGACTTGAAGGACAATAAGGTCTACGCGATGGCCTTTGGTCCGCGCGGCTGCCCGCAATTAGAGCGCGGCGTCTGGATCAACAATGATGGAACATTTCGCATCGATCAATTGCCTGAGGGTGAATACCAGATCAAATTACGTGCCACCGGATATGCCACCGAATACGTAAACGGCGTATTTATTGAAGATGGAAAAACTACAAAAATCGGCCACCCTGTTCATCTCTCATTGATCGAGCCGAGCCTGTCGGTGGCCTCCAACATGCGCGTATTCACAACCAAAGAACCACCCCGATTCTGGGCTAATGCTACCGCCTCGAAGCGAGTAAAGATGCGCGTCTACAAAACAGACATCCTCAAATTGGCACGCGAAAATACGATCGACAAATGGGGATACGAACTGAGCAACAGCTTCGAACTCTACCGCAACAACGAAAGGAAATTTGCCGAGCCTTTTGCAAATGAGAAACCAGTGGCCGTTCTCAGCCGCGATCTCGAAACCGACGAAAACGATTCTTCACGCGCTGAATTCCAGCTCGACAAGCCACTGCCGCCCGGCGACTATCTTGTCTATGGAGAAGCTCAAGGCGTCAACTCAAGCAAACTGACGCGTGCTGTTTACTGGTTCAGCGTCTCCGATGTCGGTCTGGTGGTCTGGCAGGCTCCGGAGAAAACCCTGGTTCGCGCTATAGATTTAAACACGCTTCAACCCATTAGCGGAGCCAATATCAACATTCTCGAGGGCTCGAGTAAAGAGCAGCAAACCCAGGTATTGGCAAAGGGAATGACAGGGCAGGACGGTTTTGTCGAATGTGCCATGCCGGCATCAATCAATAACCAGACCAATTTCAATACTCTGGTTATTGGCAAATTCGGGGCCAACCTCTCTTATGGCGCCATGAATTACTGGCGCAATTCATCAGATAAGACGCAAACTTATTTCTATACCGACCGCCCCGTTTATCGGCTTGGACAAACAGTCAATTTCAAAGGCATCGCCCGCTCAATTGGTCCTTCCGGTTTCAAAAACCCCGGCAAGAATTTGGCTTTGAGCATAACCATAGAGGATCCCACCAGCGAACAGATTTTCCAGGGCAAGATAAAAACCTCTGACCATGGCACTTTCAACGGACTGTATTCAATTCCTGCCGACGGAAAAACTGGCGCCTATTCAATCAATATCAATTATCCCGATGGCACGCGCGCCTATGAAACATTTGAAGTGGCCCAATACAGAAAGCCTGAATACCAGGTGGAAGTAAAGCCTCTGGAAGCTCGCTATGTAGCCGGACAAAAGGTCAAAGCCAAGATCCACGCCACTTATTTCTTCGGCGGCCCGGTCGCCAATGCTCAGGTGAAATATTCAATTTATTCTTCTACTGATTGGGCCGGAAGATCGAATTTACAGCCGCGTCCCGACTACTATTCATTCTTTGATGATTGGGACAACTCAGATGAAGGTGACTCTTACAGCGACTACGGCGGTGATTATGTCGAGGAAGGCACGGTCACGACCGACGACAATGGCGAAGCGCTGGTCGAGGTGCAGACCAAAAAAGCCGAGCCAATCGGCAATCATCCTAGTAGCAGCCAATACAGAGATCGCAATTACAAAATTGAAGCGGAAGTTACAGACATCAGCCGCATGACAGTCGTCAGCTCCGGCGTTGCCAAAGTTTCGGCCGGCAATTTCTGTCTCTTTGTCACGCCTGGATCTTATGTTGCCAAAGTGGGAGACACTTTGACAGCCACTGTCGAGGCTATTGACTATGACGGCAAGCCGGTGGCCAATCAAGCGGTCAATGTAAAACTGAGCCGCTTCCCGTGGGATGCCGAAACATCCAGTATCAGAGGGGAAGAGGTGCTGGTATCGGCCAATCAAATCACCGACCCGACAGGCAAGGCTCGCGCCACCTTCATCGTCAAAGATCAATTCCCTACCGATTCTTATTACGTTTCAGTTGAAGCAACCGACAAGGGCGGCAATATGGTCGGCGATCAAACCAGCATCTGGATCGCCAGCCCCAACTATCCATATATCGTGGAAGGCGGCGGTGCGCAAAATGAGCCCATGTCGATCAAATTCGACAAATCCATCTATAAGCCCGGTGAAACAGCCCGCTTGATGTTGAGCGGGCCGGTCAACGGCAAAGAAGGAGCCCAGGCGGTAATCACTCTGGAAGGCACGACAATCTACAGCCATAAAATAGTGCCGCTCACATCTACTGCCCAACTGATTGAAATTCCCATCGAGGAAAAATATGCACCCAACGTCTACATAAACGCGGTACTGGTCACCAAGAAACATCAGTTCTATCAGCAGTCCAAGATGATCAAAGTATCACCGGCCGGCAATTTCTTGAATGTTCAAATATCAACCGACAAGAAACGCTATCAACCGGGCGAAACAGTCAACTACACGATAAAAGCCAAAAGAGCCGACGGCAGTCCCGCGGCTGGCGCAGAACTCTCTTTGGGAGTGGTTGACGAAAGCATTTATTCAATCAGGCCGGAATTCGCGCCGGACATTCGCAAATTCTTCTACTCGAAGCGCGAAAATCTGGTCCAGGTCATCTGCTCTTTTCCCGAGCAATACTCGGGCGGGCCGGACAAAGTTGAGCCCAGAGTAAGAAAAGATTTCAAAGACACGGCATTCTGGCAGCCGCAATTGGTCACAGACAAAGACGGTGTGGTCACAGCCAGTGTGAAGCTGCCGGATAATCTGACCACCTGGCGCGCCACTGTCAGAGCTGTCTCGATGACCACTGAAGTGGGCTCGTGCATCAACAAGGTCCTTGCTACCCAGGACGTGCTGGTGCGCCTGGCACTGCCCAGATTCTTCAGCGAAGGCGATCAGGCCATGGTCACTTGCATCGTGCACAACTATTCAGAACGCGAGCAAAACATCAAACTCACCGTCAAGATGACCAGGCAATTAGTCACCAGGGCTCCTCTTACAGCCACCTTCAAAGTGGCGCCGGAGAAAGCCTACCGGCATAGCTGGCCCGTCAGCGTGGTGGCCTCCGGGCAGGTGTCCGTAGGAGTGAAAGCAATCGGTGATACCAGAGGCGATGCGATGGAAGTGAAGCTACCCGTGCGCCCACTTGGTATACCGGCATTCTATGCAAGATCCGGTGTGCTGACTGGCGATTCGGATCATGTCGACTTGAAAATCCAACCGCCCGGCAAGGGTTCCTCCAACGACAAGCTCAGCTTGACGGTGGCCAGCTCTTCAATGGGACCGGTGATAGGCAGCTTCAGTTCTTTGATCGACTATCCATACGGCTGCACAGAGCAAACACTGAGCCGCCTGGTGCCGTCAATCGTGGCATTCCAATTGCACAAGAATTTGGACATGCCGATTTCTCAAGAACAGAAAAAGCAATTCGCCGACATCTTCAAGATGGGCATGCAAAAACTCACCGACCACCATCACAGTGACGGAGGTTGGGGCTGGTGGGTCGATGACGACAGTAATATGTATCTGACCTCATACGTGGTTGAGGGGCTGCTTTTGCTCAAGGAATGCGACTACAACGTTCCTCAAGACATGATCACAGCGGGCCAGGCTTGGCTGAAAAAGAATGTCGCGGAATTGAACAAGCAGTTGCACGATCCAAAGGTGGCGATTGACGAGTACGACGCCAGAGAAAAACGCACCGATCTGGCTCGTGCCATGTTTGCACTGAGCCTGACCGGGCAACAACCTGATGCAAAAATTTGCGCCGACCTCAAGAAAGATCTGAGGTCTTTGGCGCCGGAAGCGCTGTCATATATGACTATTACGCTCAAGAACACCAAGCAGGAAACAGAAGCGCAGGTCTTTTATAAACGTCTGATCGAACTGGAAAACGACAGTCAGGGCACAGAAGACTGGGATCACACAATCAATATGGCCAAGAAACTTCTCGGTCAGACCCGACGCTGGTATAGCATCGAATACTCATATCGATTCACCGGAGTCGAGACAACCGCCCTGGCACTGCGGGCAGTGCTGTCGATGGAACCAGGCAATACAGAGCGAGTAGAGTCCATCAAGCGCTGGCTGATGCTGCAACGCGGCAAAGACGGCTGGGACAATACAAAAACCACCGCCGAAGTATTTCTCGTCCTTCTCAAAGACGATTTGCTCAATCGCTGCGCGAAAGAAACGAATTTCTCTCTGGATGCTCTCAATAAGGACGGCCTGATCGCACAGTTGAAATTTGATCCTAAGAGCCGCTATGCCGTTGAAAGCAAGGTCGCTCTGCCCGCAGGCATGAAAGGAACAAATCTAACTCTCAAAAAGGAAGGTCCAGGAAAGTTGTATTACAACCTACTGCAAACTTACTTCAAGAAATTGCGTCCAGGCGAAAGCACTGAAGCAGATGCTTTGCCGAAGGGATTGAAAGTGACGCGCAAATTCTTCCGCCTGCAATCGGTGAAAGAAACCAGCACCGGCACCATACACTTCCGCACCTTGCCGATTGAAGACGGCCAAATCAAATCCGGCGAAACCGTGCTCATGAAGGTATATATCGATTCACCCGTGCATGTTCCTTACATCATCGTAGAATCGCCTTTGCCTTCAGGCGCTGAGGTTGTGGAAGGCCACAAATCAGAGGAACTTGAGGGTGAGCAAGGCGGCGCTGCCATCGAAGGAGACTGGGGCGCACCCTGGTGGACGCACCAGGACGTATTGGACGACCGCATCGTCTTTTTCGGGACAGAGATGCCGGCCGGTAAATCGGAATTCCATACACTCCTGCGCATGGAATTGCCCGGCAGCGTGCAATTGAATCCGGTTACCTTCCAAGGAATGTACACCAAGAGTGTGCGCGGATATTCAATGCTTGATTCTCTCAAGATTACGGATTAGAGAATTTAGACGACTGCCCAAAGGACAGAAAAATGTCAGCACTGAAAAATGCATTCAAGGCTATCCTGGACTTCAAAGCAATCTTTTTAGCCCTATTAACCGCTGCATTAGTGACGGCCAATTTTGCCGTCTATCCGTTTTCCCAGGTGATTGTCTCTCGCACTGTCAGCCTACGCCCGCTTTCTTATGAGCAGAAAAACAACCTCTATCAGGCAGCCCAATGCATTGACGGGCAGATTTTGAAACCAGGACAAATATTCTCTTTCAATGGCAGAGTCGGCCCACGCACCGGCAGAAGGGGTTATCAGCCGGCTCCGTCCTATTTAGGCGGTGAGACTCCGAGCACCATCGGTGGAGGTATTTGCCTTTTGTCGTCCTGCCTCTATCAGGGAGCCCTTACCGCGGGGTTGAAAATTGTCGAGAGAGTCCCTCACTTGCGCACGGTCAAGACGGTGCCCCCGGGCTTCGATGCCACCGTCTGGTACGGCAGAGCGGATTTGCGTTTTGAAAACGACAGCAAAGAGCCCATAGAGATCAAAGCGACCACTACAGATTCGCAATTGAAAGTGGAATTCATGGGCAGCCGGCAAGCGGCAATAAACTCGAAACAAGCTGAGCTGCGCCGCATTGAACAAAGGCCTGCTCCGGGTGAGATTCTTGTGGAAGTCTTCCGCAGCGATGCCGGACGCGAGACATTCATCTCGCGGGACCTATATAGATCCAATATTGCCACCAGATAAAACCTGATTGGCAAGAGCGGCCGGTTTAAATTAGCACTTGATTTCCAGGCAAACCCTATATCGCTTCCCGAAAAACTCCGCAACATTTCTTGTAAGCAGGCAATAGTGAGCGTTTCAAGGCGCGCTCTCGCTGAGATCAAGGACCAATTCGGTGGGGGAAACCATTATTGTTGGTCCCTAATACCGGTGGCAAAATGAGAGAGTAAGGCGACAACAGACGCCCAGAAAAATTCAGTCTCGCCAGTGGCAGAAGCTGCTGTTGCGGCGTCTTTTCGTGCAAATTTTCTACAAACGTGGAGACCTAAGTGATGAAAACCAATGTGAAATTCCTTCCAGGTGCAAAGAAAGGCATTCACCACCTTTGCCTGGTGGCACAAGAGAAGAGTTTCAGCGAAATGACTGATGCAGAACTGATTATTTCTTCTCAGAATCATAAACCTGGTGCCATCGACGAACTGCTGAAACGCCACAAAACGACGATTGTAGCCATGATTCGCAGACGCGCTCCCGAATGGACCGACACGCAGGACATCGTCCAAGAAGCGTACATAAGAATGTGGAAGTCTATTGATCAATTGAGAAGCCCAGCCGCCTTCAAAGCATGGCTTGGACAAATCGTCACCAACCTTTATTACGATGAACTGAGAAGAAGAGTTCGCAACCAAGATATAGTCTCGCTTGACGAACAAGTGGAATCCGATGATGGCACCAAGAAAGTAGAACGTGCCATTGCCGACACCACCACTCAGCCGGATAAAGCATTCCAGAGAATGGAATTGGTTCAAGCACTGGGCGATGCCCTTGACAAGATTCCACAACAATTCAGACAATCCGTTCTTCTTCGCGAAGTAGACGGTCTGTCTTATGAAGAAATAGCCGAGATCACCAATACGGAATTGGGAACGGTTAAATCGAGAATTTCGCGCGCTCGAGTCAAAATCCAAGCGCAATTAGCTCCTTACCTGAAAGAATCGGCATAACCAGACTTTTGCCGATTGGACCATGAGAGACAAAACAGAAAAGGCGGTTAAACCCGCCTTTTTTGTTGCTTGATTATGAAAAGAGAAAACCGGCATAACTGCCGGCTTTCAAAATTGATTTGATTCAGCCCTGGTTTGAATGGCGATATCTCTCCGGACTGACGCCCCACATTCGATCAGTGCCTACCAGCTTGGGAAAGTCCAAAGCTCGCTTCATTGTTGAAACGGCCCGGCAAGCAACGTAAGGATTCTCATCTTGGGCCAGCAATTGCAGCACAGGTTGAGGTGCATTGTAATTTTCGGCAATACTGTATCTAACGTCAAGATCTTTGTCCGTTGCCAGAAGTAAAAGGGCACGCTGAGGAGTGTTTTTATTGTCCGCAACCGCTGCTCTCACATCTGCAAATTCACAAAGGGCTAAATCGCAAAGCACCTTCTCAGGAGTATTGGTATTTTCTGCAACCCTGACGAGAACTTGCTCATTTTTACTTTTCGCCAGCTTGGTTAAAACTTCCGACCTGGCGTGTGGATGCGCCGCCAGGCGAAGTTTGGCGAGCGTTATGTATGGCAATAAGCTATTATTTGACCGAAAACGTTGCACTTTAATGAATTTCTTAAAGTAGCTAAACACTGGTGATACCTCGTTTCTAACACCGACACAGTCGGCAGAAATTTTAGAACCGGATCTGAATTCATCTCAAAACTTGCCCCTGATGCCGATCAGATCGTTACAAGACACAGACGCAAATAAGCCCCAAAGTTCCCGATTCATCAAGGAATCGAGGTGAACTTAACAAAGCAAGCCTCTTTCGGCTTATTGTTTGCTCGGAGAGATCGAAGGCCAGGTTGCCGATAAAAGAAATTCTTTGAATTGTTCAAAGGATCGCTTCAGTGACAGGGCACTGTCTTCAGCCTCAGTCCAATCTTGCTGACCAGCCGACTGTTCCAAATATAAGCTCAATCTGGCCATTGATTTGGCGCCAATCGATGCAGATGATGCTTTCAATTCATGAGCCAGACCGGCCACAGCATCGCCTCTTTTTTCTTTGATGAATACATCGATGCGTCTGAGTAAATCTTCTGTCTCGAACAAATAGACTCGGATAATTTCGTCGATTTTCGCCTCGCCGTAGAATTCGAGTAAATCAGCCATGCATGTCGCATCATTAGTATTGTCCATGCGGAAATATTTGCGCGCCATTTTCAAGCTGCTATAAACGACATCTTCGCGCAGCCAATGATTCAACTTAATCTTCAAAAGTTCTTTGTCAACGGGCTTCGACATGTAGTCATCCATGCCAGACGCGATGCAGCGCTCACGATCGCCGGCCATGGCCATGGCTGTGACAGCGACAATCGGCGTATAAATGCCGGCTGCACTTTCCAGCTTTCTGATCACCTTAGTAGCCTCAAAGCCGTCCATTACAGGCATGTGGCAGTCCATTAAAATTACGGAATACTTATTGCGACTGACCATGTCGATGGCTTCCTGCCCGTCATTGGCTATTTCCGATGCCAATCCCAGCCGATCGAGAAGGGCTGTCATCACCTTTTGATTGACCTTGTTATCGTCGACCACGAGGATGGGAGCTTTCACTCCTTCTTTACCTGCGTCTGGCCCTGGGTTTTCAGTCACTAAGATTGATCCTGTGAAATAGTGGTGTTTAGACGATCAAAGCGGGAACTCTTAGCCAACTTGCAGGTCTAACCGGTCGAAGTTAGGTGCCGGAAAAAAGAATGCATGGAATGCCAAACCCATGCCTCTGCAAGGAGAACCAAATGCACATTATATCTTACCGTGGCCCGGGGATGGGCGGTGGGGTCAGCCCCAGCTTGTCGCGGTTGGAAGCAAGCGCGCAAGGAGACTGCAGTTGGTGGTTCCTGGGCGGGAACAGTGAAGTGTGCGCCCGTTTTGGCGGCGCCGGCCAAGTGAAAATCGGCGCCATGGCTAAAGAGATCGTCGACGGTCATTACCGGCATTGCAACGAATTTCTCTGGCCGATCATGCACGATCTCTCTGAATACGCCACATACAGCGAAGAGCACAGAAGTTCATATGAGAAATTCAATCGAATTTTTGCTCGCAAAATTTCTCGTTACACTTCGGCACTCAATTTCTTCGTGCAAGACTATCAGCTGGCCCTGATGCCTTTGCAACTGAAGCGCTTGTGCGGTGCAGAGACGGCTGTCTTCTGGCATATTCCCTGGCCAAAATCGGTGCCGGACCAATATCTGGAGCCGATAGTCGATCTGGCTAAATCAATCCTTTCTGCACAATATATAGGTTTTCATACCACCGAGTATGCCGAAAATTTCCTCAGATTCGTCGAAGAAAATGTGGCAGGGTTTAACGTTTTCCCAGACCAGCTAATCATCAACAGAGATTCGGTTAAGACTTATACCCCCTATGTTCATCCGTTCTTCAACGGCAAAATCGCAGTCTATCCGGACAGAAGCCGCTCGCAGACTCAAGTATTGGTTGCGCCCCTGGGGCTTGATGTCTCCTATTGGCAAAATTTGGCTGCTCAAGCAAAGTACGAAAATCCTTTGTCCGGGCTACTAAAGACTGAGTATGTGCTCTCGGTTGATCGCGCCGATTACACCAAGGGAGTAATACCGAGATTAAAATCCATTGCTCATTTCTTTGATTTCCACCCCGAGTTGAAGGGCAAAATCACCTTCGCCCAGGTTTGTGGCAAATCGCGCATGAACATAGAAGCGTTCTCCAAATATTATTGGCAATGTCGAAGCCTTGTAAATTCAGTTAATGCCCAGCATGGCAACGATGACTGGCAACCGATCGTGGATTTGCCTGGTCCTCTGGATTCGGCCCAGCTGGCTGGACTTTATCGCGATGCATCTGTGATGCTCGTCAATCCTTTGCGTGACGGTTTGAATCTGACGGCAAAAGAATTCGTCGCTTGCCAATCGGCGCGTCCCGGTGCACTGGCCCTTTCGCCCAGCGCTGGTGTTTTCGATGAATTGGGACCATGGTCCGTTAAAGTCAATCCGAAATCACCCGTCGATATGAGCGCCGCCATACACTATGCATTGATGATGCCGCAGGAAGAACGGGACGCCTGCATGCGCAGAATGAATACACGGTTGCATGCCAATCCTCTCAATCTCTGGGTGGACACTTTCACCGAACTGCTGGCCACACAAGAAAACGCAGACGGATTTGTCAATGCTTTTCCGCTCTCGGCAGCCTTATAGACAGGCCGCAAATTAGTTACTTGCCGGACAGGAATCGGTGCTTAGCCACATCGATGGCGGTCGGTTTAGAAACGCTTGGAAAGGCAATTCTAGTTATATCCGTCCGGTCAGGCGTCTGAGTTGAAGTAATCGTCTCCAGCGTTTCTATCGACTGTCCGGCCGGTTTGAGGTCGGAGCCACCTTTGGGCAGATCTTTCAACAGTCCTCTATGCTCCTGGTTGTAGGCCCAGGGCTCTGGTGCGGTTTTTGCTCTGCCTGACTTGACGGCATCGTCGAGCGCGGCAAGAAGCGGTTTGTGGCTCGTTTCTGTGGTCTTGGCGCTGCTCACGATTGCTTCCTCAGCCTCAGCCCCTGCCACTGCTATGCGCCGCCCCAGAGGCGTCTCGCCAGCCTTTACCGTGGCACCCAGAGCCTCCTCGGCTGCAAATATAGAACCACCGCACTTGCTCAAGAAACGCCCAATCGGAGCCCGCGCACAATAAACTGCACCGGCGGCAATGCCCAGTCCGGCAATGGTGCTTACAACCTTGTGCTCTTTGACAAAATCGATCACTTCGCCAATCAAATTGGCGTGAGCACTTTCCACTTCATTGACTGGGACCCCATCGCCTGTTTGGGCGTCGAATGCTTGGACCATTGTCCTAGCCTCATCGGGTTGGCAAGATGACTATAAAATACTAACCCGGAAAACGGCTTTTTAGAATCGTAGAAACACGCACAGAGTTGAAGTTTTGCCTGCTTTTCGGGGGACTCTGTGGGATACCTTAACGTGGAGGGGTTAACCTGAGACTGGACTCTAAGGTTTGACAATTAACTTCTCGAGATCCGGGCCGGTTTCTTGATCTTGCTTTGAAAAGGTCGAGTTTGATTTGGTTTGTCCACGAAATTCCTTCACCTGCTTAGAAAAATCCTCTGCTTCTTTGGTCCGTCCTTCAGCCATGAGTAAATCGGCATAATGCTCCATGACGTTGCTCTCAACTTCGCTGACCTCGACGCTCACATCATGGCAGTATGCCAGTGCTGCCTGATATGACTGCTCGGCCTCTTTGATCTTGCCGGCTTTCACCTGCACAGACGCGAGAGCGTCGCAAGCCTGAGGAAACTTTTCGCTGGGCTTATGATAAGCAGCCTTCTCAAGCGCCAACTTGCGCTCTAAGAGTTTTATCGCTGCATCATATTTTTTTTGCTCGACATACATGGTGCTCAATTGAGCCAGCATTTTTCTCTCATTGCGAGCAAACTTATCATGGGCATCAACTTCGCAAGCAGATTTTAGAGCCCTGTCACCATAGCGGGCCGCAGACTGGAAGTCTCTTTTGCGCGCACAGATACTGCAAAGTCTAGCCAGCACCAGGGTGTTTTCCTTTGCATCTTTGAGAGAATTATTCTCGAGAATCGACAATGCCCGCCTCTGCAATTTTTCCGCTTCAGAAATATCTCCTGCCGCCTCTAAAACCACTCCCAGCCCCCGCAGGCTCTGAGCCAGATGCATATAGTCTTGGGAAAATTCCGTGCTGTTTTTGGAAATTTTTCTTCCTCTTTCGTCTTTTTCATCCTCAATGGTTTTCTGCACGGCAAACCGGACCGCCGCTTCATACAGTTCTTTCGCCTTGGCGAAATTTCCTCCTTCCTGCGCTTCATAAGCCGCATCGAAGGCTGACTTCCAGCTGACCGGCTTGGTTTCATTGGCGGCAGAAGACATGCCGGGAGCAGGGGCAATCTCTTCGTTTTGCGCAAGCACCATTTCCGATTCTTGTTTAAAGCCATTTTCTTTCAGCATGTCCGTCATCGCCCGAATCACCAGATATTTTTGATACTGGCTGACCATGCCGGTATCTAAATAATGCAGCGAGTCTTGATAGGCCTTGCGGGAGGCAAAAACATTTTTTTTCTGTCCGAGAATCTTTGCTTTGACTGCCAGGTATTGGCCGAGATCCACACAGATGCTCATATTTTCTCTCGAGGACAAATCAGCTGTAAGCCGCTTTTGAACGAGATCACAGGCACGTTCGGCTAATTTCAGCGCTTCATCCAATTGGCCCTCTGCACACTTTATATCGGCGAGATTAATCAAAGCCTGGGAAAGTTTCGGATCAGACTGACCAAAAGATTCGGCAATCTCCACACATTTCTCGAAGGCTCTTTGAGCCTGATCGTAGCTTTCGTTTTTCAAAGCGACCGTGCCCTCATTGAACGATTTGATGAATCGTTCTTGGTTGGCTATATCAGGCTGAACGCATGATGAAACCGCCAGTGCGGCGGTAACTGCCAAAAATCCGGCGCTGAGCGATTTCATGAGGTACAGCCTGAGCGACTGACAAGGGGGCAAATGCCTCATGATATCGCAATGACAAACAATTCGGTAAAATTGCGTGCTGCCGCCTAAGGAGAATCTTTTGTAGTTGTGAAGCTTACTGAGCAGGGACTGATTCTTGTTTTCGTTCCTCTGGCACTGGAATTGGGCCTGGTTGTCGTCTTAACGCAAATAGTCAAACAATCTGAGGGCGAGCTCGAAAAACAGCTGCGCTCAAAAGCTGTCATTGCGCGCATTGAGCGCCTGCCCAAACTTTTCGATGATGCTGCCTTATCGACGGCAAGTTCCAGTATCTCCCAGTCCGATTCTTTTAAAACCAAATATAGAAAAACTCAAAATGACATTGAAAAAACTTTGTCGGAGCTTAGTGAGTTGGTCAAAGGCGATCCGATGCGTCGCCTTGTCTTCCTCAAATTGGAAAGCGCCTCCAAAGAAGGACTGGCAGCGATGAAGGCGGTGGACGCTCTGCCCAATTCCAGTCGGCTTTCTGTCGAGAGCGCCCAGGATGCGGCCAGAAAGATGTATGCAGAACTGGAGAAAACGTCCAAATCTCTAAGAGATGCATCGGATTCAATCTTGCTTCAAGAAGAAAAGATTCAAACTGAAAGTCCGGAGTCACAGCTAAAAGCGCAAAACGATCTGTTTACGGCAATGCTGGCCGGCACCGCTCTCAATATCATCATTGCTTTCCTTTTGGTCTTCAAATTCAGCCAGGGAGCCGGGCGCAGCCTGGCAGCGCTGAGCGACAATGCCGTCCGGCTGGCGGCCGGCGAACCGCTCTATCCACCGCAATCGGGTGAAGACGAATTCGCCAGGCTCGATAATGTTTTCCACAAAATGGCAGAGATGCTTGCCGAATCGGCACGCAAGGAACGCGCCATTGTTGAAAATGCCGTCGATGTCATTTGTTCGATCGACAAAGAATTGCGCTTTACCGAACTCAGTCCGGCTGCCTTGCGCTCCTGGGGTTTTCAACCAAAAGAATTGATCGGGCAAAGATACATGTCCATTGTCGCCGAAGCTGAGCAAGCTGAAACTCTCTCTAAAATCAAAGAGGCGATGGAAAAGGCGGGCGGCAGTTCATTTTCATTCCAAAACAGAATCAAGTGCAAAGACGGACAGCTGGTGGACGCGCTCTGGTCAGCATCATGGTCGCGCAAAGATGAAGTGCTTTTTTGTGTTGCCCATGACACAACTAAGGCAAAACAATTGGAGCGCTTGAAGCAGCAATTCGTGGCCATGGTCAGCCATGATTTGAGAACTCCGCTCACATCGCTTTCCCTTTTTCTGGAAGGCATGCAGAAAGGACTCTATGGTGAGATCACTGACGGCGCTATGAAACGCGTCACAGATTCGCACGGCGATATCAGCCGCCTGATCGCGCTCATCAATCAACTGCTTGATATCGACAAGTTGGAAGCCGGCAAGCTGTCTCTGAATTTGGGTGATAATCGCATCGCAGAGATTGTTGAAAGGTCCGTAGCCTCAATTCGCGCCGTAGCCAACCGCAAAAAAATCGAACTCACTATAGACGCCCAGGACATTGGACTGGAAGCGGACGGCGACCGGCTCGTTCAGGTGATCGTCAACCTGCTCGGCAATGCCATTCATTTCTCGCCGGAAAAATCTAGGGTCAGCATCTCAGCAAAAATTGCCGGCGAAAACATCCTCGGCGAAGAAGCGATCGAAGTAAGAATCCAGGACTGCGGCCCGGGAATCAAGAAAGAGGACCAGGAAAAAATCTTCGATCGCTTTTCGCAATTAGACGCGCCTCAAGGCGGGCGACAAAAAACCGGCACCGGATTGGGTCTGGCCATAAGCAAGATGATCGTCGAGGAGCACGGCGGCCGCCTCTGGGTGGAGAGCGAAGCGGGCGCCGGCAGTACGTTTTGCTTTGCGATCCCGCGCTATCACCCGGCTTAAGCATTGCCCATGGGATATAATTCTCAGCTTGAACTGACGCCACGCGTCTAAGTCAAAGAGGTAAAACCTTGCCATCTTCAACCCTGACAAAGAAAGTAAAGAGCTTCTCGATGGCGCTTGCAGCTTGCCTCACAGTCACACTGCCGGCTCAAGCGCAAACGCCGGCAACCTCTGCCAATCAGACACCGGCTCAGTCCAGTGAAAAAGCTGACAGCCCCTGGGCGCAAAAAGAAAACGAAGCAGAAACGAGCTTCATGTCCGGTCAATACGCCGATGCTGAAACAAAGTGGAAGCAAGCTCTTGATATAGCCCAGAAAGATGCAAACAAGCTGAATTTGGCTGAGTCGCTCAATCAAATGACGCACCTTTACTTGAAACAACACCGCCTGGACGAGGCCCGCACAAGCTTGCAAACAGCGCTTGCCATACGGGAAAAGGAGCTGGGCAAGGACAATCAAAAGACGGCCGAAACCTTAGGCAATCTGGCCCTCATCGAGCATAAATCCGGACATGACGCAGATGCCGAATCTCTTTACAAAGAAGTAATTGCAATCAAACGCAAGGATCCCAATTCGACCTCTTTGGCAATCACGCTCACCAATCTGGCCAATCTCTATGGTGAAATGCGGTGCATAGAAGAAGCCAGAAAGCTGTATTTAGAAGCGCTGGCACTGGATGAGAAAACATACGGCAACGACCATGCTGAAGTGGCCCAGGATCTTTTCAATCTGGGTGCCGTTATGTACCAGCATAATTACAACAAGGAAGCGATTGATTATCTCAATCAAGCGCTCACCGTCTATGAGAAATTGAATGACCTGCCCGGCAGAATCAAGTCATTGCACTATCTGGGTCTGTGCCTTGCCGAAGAAAAATCGCACGACAAAGCCATCGATGTCTACCGCAAGGCGCTGGCCCTGCACTGTCAATTGAAAGGCGACAAACATCCGGACACACTTGTGCATCAATTGAATCTGGCTCGCAGTCTGGACAGCAACGGTCAATCCAAAGAAGCCGAGGATCTTTATAAGGACGCCGTCAATTCAGCGACCAATTATCATACCGACGCGCGTGTCAAATTGATTGAATGCAGCCTTGAGTATTCGCATTTTCTGAAGCGACACGGGCGCAAGGCCGAAGCAGAAAAACAGTTGAAAGAAGTTCTGCCTGTCTATGAATCGCTGTCGGCTGACCTGAGGCGAGAGCTTTACGAATTGCCGCGCGCCTATTCAGATTTGCTTAGAGAATTGAAGAGAGATGGCGAAGCTGATGCCCTGGCCAAGAAACATCTGGACGTTTTTGCTCCTGAGCATGTTTCCAAAGCACCACCTGCCGCCAAATCTCATTTAGCACCCAGATCACATCCAGCCTCAAAAAAGCAATAAAGAAAAGACATGCAGCTTACAGCCGAAGTCAAAGACGACAATTATCAGGAAATGCCTCGCCAGCAAGAAGCGATGTATGCCAAATCCACCGACACGTTTTTGCGCGCCGATGCCAGCACAGGCAAGCATTATTACGACCTCAACGCGGCTACGAAAAGCTATTGCGGTCCGTGGCTTTTCGGCACCGAGCATGTCGCAGTCAATGTCGATCGCATGCGCGGACAATGGATACAGTGGTGCCCTATTCCTGCCGATATTCGAGACGGCGTGCTGATGCGCGGCAATGTCATCTATCAAAATCCGAACGGCACGTACAGAATGTCGACTGATGTTTATGAAGGCGTCATCGAGACGCACGGCGATCGCTATTTTGTCGGTAAAACTCAGCATACGTTTCAAGCACCGAGCTTGCCGGGCGGCCGAATGCAGGTGGTCGCCAATATCAGAATTCGCCTCAATGAAAGGCTGGCCTACAACCCGATGATGCCGCGCTCGCAGCCATCTCAAGTAGCCAGCGCGCCGGCCAATTATGGTCAGTATCGACAGCAACCGCCCGTGGCCGCCTATAGCAATTACGAAGAGCCGCCACAGCCGGCCTGGGGCTCCAGCCATATGAATGTAATTGCGCCTCCCCAGGGCAATCAAGTTGAAGCCACCTATGGCAATTCTGAGCCCACTTATCAGAGGGGCACAAACAGTAGACCATCTTACAGTCAACGCGATGCGGGAGTTTATAAAAACGATCCCGACGGCGGCTTCTAACGTGCCGGTGCAGCATTGCCGGGCAGAAACGGTGGGTGCCCCTTTTCAAAAGGCAGATCTTGAATGTTGGGGTGACCGGCAAAGAAGACCTCGAGCACTTTAGGCGGAATACTGCACCCCATCAAAGACAGTCTTTGCAAATTCGGTGCGCTTGCCAAATATTTCAATGACGCCGGAGTGACTCCTCTGTTGAAGCGGCACTCAAGCTCTTCCAGCTCAGGAAAGTTTTGCACGATCAGTTTTATTGAGTCATCGGTAACCAGCGTTCTATTAATCAGCAGCCTCTTCATTCTCCACAAGCAAGAAATTTGTTTGATGCCTTTGTCGGAAATCTGGGTGTCGCCTATCATCAGTTCTGAAAGCGTTTTGATATTGGCTAAAGACAAGGTGCAAGCGTCAGTGAGATTGTCCTGGCAAAGGTGCAGAGTGTGCAAATGGGGCAACTGGCAGATGTAGGCAATGCCCTTGTTGGTAATCCCAGTGTGATTGACACTGATGATCTGAAGATTTTCCAGCTTGCTCAAGGTGGCCAGGCCGGCATCCGTTATTCCGGTGTCATTGAGGCGGATTGCTCTCAGTCGGGGAGCATTTTGCAGAGATTCTAGGTCCCCATCGCGTAGGTCAAAATCATTCACGTCAATGTGGAGAGCACCGCTATTTACCTCGCCCATAAAGATAGCCAGCGATTCGTCTCGATTGTATTTCTTCACTTTGGTGGTACTGGCAGGATGGGCAACCACTAATGGCTGAGGCTGCAGATGCTTTTCAATGGGCACCCTATGCTGGGTTCCTTCTGCTTTAAGTGGATTTGCCGATATTTCCGGCTGAGGAGCAGGGGCTGTTTGATTTTGGGCCGGCTCGCTCTTAGTCTGAGCCGGTTGTGTGGCTGGAGCCGGACGCTTCATAAGAGCTATCGAGGCAATACCGGCAAGGACCAATATGGCACAGGCGATAGCAATCGGTCCGGTCATATGCTTCGACTGATTGTTTTGACTTACAACTATCTGCGGTGCACGACCCAGATCCCTCAGAGCAATTAAAACTTCGTCGGCACTATGAAATCTCTGCCCTGGATCTTTGTTCAAAAGCCTGGCGACAAGCATTTCCATGCTTTCGGGAAAAGAACGCCCTCCAGCTGCCTGACTGAGAGTGGGAGGAGATTCATTCAAATGAGCCATGATCGTCTCAACGGCAGATTTGCCGACAAAAGGAGGTCTGCCGGTCAGACATTCGAAAAGGACGCAGCCTAAAGAATAAAGGTCGCTGCCGGCGTCCAATTTCTTGCCTGTGCTCTGCTCGGGGCTCATGTACAGAGGGCTGCCCAGAGATGTGCCTGTTTCGGTAAGAGACTTTTCGTCCGCCCGATCAGGCTCGATGAATTTGGCAATGCCGAAATCGACCACCTTGATGTCGGCGCTCCCGTCCACCAGCATTATGTTGCCCGGCTTGACGTCACGATGCAAGATGCCGTGCTCGTGAGCATGCCTGAGGGCAAGACAAATCTGGCGAGCCATATTTGTCACTTCTTGAATGGACATACGGCCTTGCTGGCGAATTTTGTCGGCCAGGCAAATGCCAGTTACAAACTCCATTACCATAAACGGCTGGCCGAATTCCGTGACACCAAAATCGTGGATGGCCACGATGTTTGGATGAGAGAGATTGCTGGCTATTTTTCCTTCTCTCTGAAATCTAACCAGTGCAGTTTCGCTGAAATGTCCGGGCTTGAGCATTTTTATGGCCACGCTCTTTTGCAGCATTCTGTGAGTGGCCTTATAAACAACCCCCATGCCGCCCGAGTTTATAACCGAGACGATTTCGTACGTCTCTCTGATGCGCTGCATCATCGAATCGCCGCTCTCCAAAATTGTTCCGTCTTGAGGACAGATGGCAGTTCCTGGCGCCAGCTTTACCCCGCAAGTCGGGCAAGCCAAGACAGCACTGCCTGTATTCAGCGTTGCTTCAATGTCCGGTCCAATTTGGCGGTCTTCCGGCAAATTCAATTTCCAAGAGAAATTATCGTTCTTTCCGGCTTTCTTTATACACTATCTATTCCGGCTTCGGCTCGGGCTCGCCGGCAGCGACAGGGGCGTCTTTTCCGGTCAGGAAATGCATGACCACGCAAACGATCACAGCCAATATGAGAAGCACGGTGATAATCTGAGTCTTCAGGTGAGAAGAGGCATCATTGCCCTGTTCGATCAGTTCTCCGGCCAGATAGGCAACCGAGATCATGATCGGCGGAGCAAGAATGATATTTTCGTGCCCAGGCAGCTTAAGATCGTAGGCTTGCGGCAAAAATATTGCCAGAAGCACAGCGGACACCAGGGCTGCAGCAATAAGAGAGCCGGAAGGCTCGGCATGCAAAAAATAGTTTGACACTACAGGCAGTGCCACACCGGCACCGATCAATGCAACCGGCAAATATTTGCGTGCGTCCGTTTCTTTAAACAAAGAACTGACCACAAACATGGCCAGCAAACCGGCAAACATGGCCGCATAAGAATAGGCGTGCATGATGTTGATGCCGGTCACATTAGGATTATAAGCGGAGATGAAGCCCTGGAGAAGCACGCGGGCGGTGAAGAAAATCCCCACTGTCTGCGCGATGCCGTGTTTTCTTGCCACTGTGGCGCCGGCAGCAACTATAAGCAAGCCGAGCATGCCGAAAAGGCGGGTGGCCAGCAGAGTGAAAATGCCTACGAAAACGAGCGACTTGAAGCCTTTGAGCATTTCGCCGGCTTCGTCTTCTTTAGGCGTCATTTTCTCGAAGATATAAGCGAGAAAATAACCGGCACCGCCCAGTGCGGCTATTTTGGCAATATGGGGCGCCAAAAGGAGTTTGTTTACAAAGATAAGAAGAAACAGCCCGCCACTGGCAGAGATGAGAATTCTTCTCCACCAATAGGGGTCGTTTCCGACCAACGGGCGCTCACTCCAGCGCAAGAAAAGACCAATCGTAAGAGAGGCAAGCAGAAGTCCGGCGTTTCTTATCTCATCCTCGGCAGCGCCTCCCACCTTGAACCAAAAGGCGCCGGAAAGAAAGACAAAGGCCGGCAGAATGTCCTCAAAAGTAGACTGAGGACGATTGAGCAGATTCTCTACAGCTTTCCAGCTGGCCAGCCCTGTCAAAACGGCAGTAACGGCGTCGGCGCCTTGCTCGGCAGAAACGAACTGGCAAAGGACCACCGATAAGGCTAGAAGAATGATGGAGCGATAGAAAACAGGCAAGCCGATCTGGCTCAACATAAAAGGAACGAACGCGCCCAGAGCGAGAAATCCTACGACATCCAGAGAGAACACTTTGGCAGTCGTGCCCAGAAAGGCTAAAGCACAAAGTGGGACTATCAAAAGAAGAAACGGGCGAATTGAAGCCTGGAGATTCTTTGTGGAAAGTTCTGTCCACACTTTTGCTCTGACAAAGCTCCAGACAAAAATAATCGCCAGAACCGCGCCGCACAAACCGAGAATAGTGCTCGACAATGCAATCATCGCAGTTACCAACCCTCCCTATACACGCGTGTTAGACTTTGGTTGAATCCTGAATTTGAAAAGGCAAAAGTCAACCACAATAAGACTCCACCTGAATAGCTCTTAGAAAGAGTGCCCTCAGGAGCGGTTCGGACGCTTTATAGACTTCTGACCGACCATTATAAATTTAGCACGACATCTGTTTTCAACCTGTTAGAACTGGGCTAAGAATGCGCCAGATTTGAGCAAGGGCTGAAAAGGAAATCCAGAACAAATGCGCTATCTCTATCCTTTGATTGTTCTTACTGTCTTTGCGCTTTCCATGTGCTTTTTGGTGATGAACACCGTGTACGTAAGTCCCAAGGAAGAAGCACTGGCTTTCCTGGACAATGTGAAACACGCCGACCTGACGCGGGCAGTGAAGCGCTTCGGCGGCAATGTCTGTCGCTGTCCAGCCAAGGGCGGCTGGGGTTCCTATCTTATATATGTGTCGGCGCAGGAGCCTAACCTTGCCTTTACAGTAGGCCGGAATTTCACTGTCGGAGAGCCGAAAATCCACAAAGTCAATCATCCTTCCAACAATGCAATCTTCTGGGAAAGACCTGAAGACACAGTTGTAGACGTGCCTGTCAAATTCGAGAAGAGCGACCGCCCGTATTTTTTGCCCTTGAAGATGGCATACGGCTACAAAATGAGCGAGGAAGAATTGAATGCCTTTGCCAAAGACCCCGATCATGAAGCATACAAAGGATTCTACCTGCGCCTCAGACCTTCTATTGAGAAAGGCGCCATCATGCCTAAACCCGGCACCATTTCAGAGGAAGCAGAAACTGAATTTCAAGCCATACTGAAAGACAAAAGCAGGCTTTTGAAGAAAGACAAAGATCAGCTCGAGATCGAAAGGCAGCAAAACGAAAGAGCCGCTCAAGAATTGCGTGAGATGTTCGGTGATGAGGCGGCAGATTATGTCGAGCCGAAAGACGCCGGACCGGTCCTCAAAGCGGACGGCACGGAGATGTCCAGAGAGGACATTGAAAAACTCCTGCCCCGCCTCGACTCATGCCTGATCAGATTGCATGTAGTGCGCAAAGGACAACTGAGAGACTGGACGATATTCCATTTTGCCGTGATCGCCAATATGCTTGATTTGAAAGACGGCACGCAAATGCATATGAAACATTCGCAAGCGCCCGGCTACACCATGGACGAAGTGCGCCCGCAATTGAAAGATGAGCAAGGCAACTAGATGAAGCCTTGGTTATTGGCTCATGTCTTTGAGAAGAACAATGGGAGAAGAACCCTGCTGAGCACGCTTTTTAGCTTCCTTGGCACCGGCAAGCAAAATGCCCAGGTCATTGCAGTCTTCCGGCAAACCGGCAATGCCCATAGCAATTGCTAAAAATTGCGGATCGAGATCGCAAATCGGTGAAGAAAGCACCGCTTGAGTGATGCGATTTGCCACCACGGAGGCCGAATTGACATTCGTGTAGGGCAATAAGATCATGAATGCAAAAGTCTCGAAATGAGCAAGCAGATCAATTTTTCTGGTGATTAGATTGATGCGTTTTGCCATTTCGCGAATGTGCGGTATAGGCAACGGTTGCGGACCATCAGGCGTGCGAATGGCCATTTCAAAAACAATCAGAGAGAAAGGCAATCCGCTCGACTCAAAGCGGAAAAATTCCTGCTCGACGAAGTGCAATATGAGCGGGTAATTGATCAATTCGGTTTCCGGACGCAGCAAAGATCGCATACCGGCTTGAATGACCGACCTGTCCAGCCCCATCGCCTCCAGGGGCAATTGTTTTTGCACTTGAGCGGCTTTATTGGTGATGACGACTAGGTCGCATTTGACGAGGTTGTATAAGATCGGCAACCACTCTGTTTTGGCCATTGGCCGGCGGCGCAAGACATCAAATACGGTGCTTTGATTGTCGATACACTGATACATCAATTTTTGCATATTGATATCGAGGGCAATGCCGTTATAAACGGCCCGCTCGAAATCGGCTTCGGTCAAATTAGGCAATCGCCTGACCAGGTAGGATTCCATGCTCAATCCATAACTGTTCAGCTCTCTTACATATTCGCGCAAAGGCGCTCCCTGAGAAACCAATGTTTCCAGAGACTGACTTACGGTGCGCAGCGCAGTCCGTTCATTATCATGAAACTCGAATCGTCCGGCTTGCCAGGTCATCATCTCAATTACAGCCAGATCGCCCTGCGAATCCAGCGCATTGGCGTGCAAAGGTTTACCGCCCTCAAAGAATATCTCGGCGCCGCCTTGTGGGCTGTCGACAAACAGGCGTCCGGTCAATTCATGCATGGCTACGGAAAGAAGCAACTTGGGCACCTGAATATTAGTCAGATCGCCCTGCATAGAAGCCTGATTCTGAGCGGCCTGCAGTCCGGCACCGGCGTTGCGAAAAGCCTGGGCAAGATTGTCTGCATTGGCATTATTGTTTTTGAATCCTGACAGCGTTGTCACCTGTTCAGCGGATTCTTCCACAGGACCACCCGTGCACTCGCGGGCCACGAGATTGTGTATCAAAGCCACATCCGGGCTCTGATAACTCCAGGAAGGAGGCGGCATATGCTCAGGCGGCCTGTTGGGATCGTCTGTGAATTGCGCGTAGAAAAGCCAGACCGGATCGGTATCATCCATAGGACATCTTACCGACAACATCTTCTCGTGGTGCTGACTGCTGTTGATGAAAATCAGTTCGACTATACGACCGCGCGCATGCTGAGCCTGAGTGAGCATCTGAGCAATATGCTCATAGGCAGGAATGCTTCCCAAAGTGGGCATGCGAATTGGTGGAGGTGGCGGTTGTGGCTTGGGTGGTCGATACATATTGATTTAGCCAGACTGAGCGGAGTGGATATTTTTGAACAGACATACTGGAATGGTGCTGTTGGCTGCTTTTGTTCTTGCCTCCTTGGCGGCGGCAATCAGAAAAGCCGGGTCATCGCAATCTTCCGGCACTCCGGCCACACCAAAGCTGAGCGATATGTGGGTGGGATGCAGCTGAGGGGCAAGCGGGGTTTGCATGATCAATTCGATCACTCTTTGAGCGAAAAACGCCGCACTATCGGTGGTGGTATGCGGCAATATGGCCGCAAAATCGAAAGTCTCAAAGTGGGCCAGAATATCAAGATTTCTCCTCACTGAAATGAGGCGCCGCACCGCTTCATTGAGCAAAGGGCCGGAAAGTGGTTGCAAGCCCATCGAGTCGCGCAAACGCATATCGAAAAGCACGATGCTGAAAGGAACATTGAGCCTCTCATAGCGGTGAAATTCTTGCTCAAGGAAAAATAAGAACATCGGATAAGTGTAGAGACCCGTCTCCGGCCTGACTAATTTGCTCATCACCCCTTGAATTTGCGAGCGATCGAGACTTTGCACTTCCAACAGTCCCATGCGCACGCCAGCCGGAGGCTTGTCTGAAAAAGCAACTAAATCGGCATGCAAAAGATTGAAGAGAATCGGCACCCACTCGGTCTTCACCAGTGGTCTGCGGCGCAGTATTTCAAACAATGTGCTGGAATTGTCGACGCTCTGGTAAAATTGCTTTTGCAAATTCATATCGATTGGCACGAACTGATTGACTCTTTGTTCGAAGTCTCGCTCGGTCAAATTGGGGCTCTTGCGGAAAAGATAGGTTTCCATTTTCACGCCGGTATTCTGCAAGTATTTCAATTGGTCGAGCAAACCGATCCCTTCCATGAGCAAGGAATCAAGCCGCTTTTTGACAGTGCGCTCGATGGTTCTTTCGCGTTCGTAAAAACGAAATTTGCCGTCTTCCCATGTCAGTGATTCGAGAATGGCCAGATCACCTTGAGCGTCAG